>NZ_JBMDKC010000063.1:0-33988 GCF_057809515.1 Bacillus sp. FG16 | reverse complement strand
CTAAATAAGGTGCTTGTCCTATCACCAATATAAATAAATCTCTATATAATGTTATTGAACAACATTATTTTATTAGGAGGACAAGCATTTGAAACTTAAACGAATGATTACAGCTTTAGCATGTAGTGCACTTTTACTGGTACCTTTTACTTCTATTTCTGCACATGCACAAGAAATGGATACGCATCAACACTCCATCTCTAGCAAACACCCCTTCATAGGGGACCCTTTACCAAAAGTGAGTCAGAAAGTAACCTCTTCACTTGGTAACTTTTCACTCTCGGACATCGAAAATTCCAATTCTCTATTTCATGCTTTAGCTCCCACTCGTACTGTTACAATTTTAATCGCAGCTGATGAAGAATATCGCGCTGCTCATCCTGATTGGAAAACAATTACTGCACAAATGGTAGAAAAAGCAGATAATAGTTTCTGGGCCGAACATAGTATTAATTTTGTTGTTACAGGCTATGCGAACTGGAAATCCGATGGCGCAAATAGTAGTGCACTTTTAGCGGATTTAAATGCCGAATGGAAAAACAATACACAATACGACTTCGTAATTGGTTTTACCAAAGATAGCAAATTTACAGCTGGCGGCATCGCTTATGTCTATCCTTCCGCACCTCAAAGTGGTATTAGTGTGGTGCTTGATCAAGGGACAACCTCTACTCCTTATGCAATTCAACACGAATGGTCTCACAATTACGGATTATCACATGATGCTTCTGGTAGTGGCATTAAGTGCATGATGAACTATGACTATGCCTATTCTGTGAATTATTGGGATGCTGCACACGACGCTTTAATTGAAAGCCACCGTAATTGGTATGGTTCTTAACTGTAGAAAACTAGCAAAGAGTGTACTGCATACTCTTTGCTACATAAAAACAAAAGAACATCCCTAAGGATGCTCTTTCTTTTCAACGGTAGCATTCAATCAGTACCATCTGCTGGTTTCGGATTTTATGTGCCGTCATTATGAACCGTTTAGAAATTTAGAAACAACATAGTGAGTTGTGTTTTTCCGCCACTTCTCACAATACAAATATAACACGAAAATCCCAAAATAACCGGCACATTTCCTGCCAAAAAGCGGTCACGACTCTGCCACTTTTTTCACTATTCTCATTTCAAATTTTTCAATTTGATTTGTAAGTTCTATTCTAATCCCTAATAACTCATGATCTTTCATCTTTTCCTTCTTTCTAATCAACCACTCTGGATAAGCCAAGTCCTCTAATATCATTCTATAATAATTTGGATTTATCCTTAATAAATCTGGATTTTCGCCTTGTAACATTTTATACTCAACCAATTCACACAGTAGCTCTTCGCATACCAATCCATCATCACCTCGTGTCCAATATATTTAATTAATATACAGAATTTTATCATTTTATGCTTGTCAATTACCCATATGTTTAATTGTGTGTCATTCACCAAAACGCTGCATCCCTTGTTATCACTGTTTTGATAAGAATTCCTTTTCTCAATTACACAGTACGAAATTTATGGGTAATTAGTAAAAATATAAAAAGAAAAAAGCAATGATTAGATTTTAAATCTGCTCATTGCTTTATCCATTGCATCTTGGTTTACACCTATATAGCGCAACGTGACCTTCTCTGACGAATGATTGAATATCTCCATAAGTAACGCTATGTTTTTCGTTTGCATGTACATATGATACCCATAGGTCTTTCTCAACGTATGTGTTCCTATTTCATCCAATCCAAACTCCGCAGCTGTACTTTTTAATATTTTATATGCCATACTACGACCAATCGGCCGATTTTTCCCTTTCCTACTCTTTAATAAATATTCTTCGACTTCTCTTCCTTCATTGAACCATTTCAGCTCTCTTTTTAAAGATGATGTAATTTGAATACGTTTTTGCTTCCCTGTCTTCATTTCACGCATTGAGATGTGACTTCCTTGTACATCTCCTACCTTCAGTTTTAGAATGTCACTTATGCGTAACCCTGTATTGATTCCCATTACAAACAGAATATAGTTACGCTCATTCTTTTCTTTTAAATATTCTTTGATTTGTTGTATTTGCTCTGGATCACGTATGGGCTGAACAAAATTCATGATTCATTCCCTCCAGTTTCTTCAGCCTCATAAACTTCTAATCTAAGAGCAAAAGCGAGTTTATAAAACGCTCTCGCTTTCACACGTCGATACGTACGTTCACTCATGCCAATTTCGTTATACACCATATAATCACACACATCTTCGTCTTCTAAATATCGTTTCACTATAATGTCTCTCTGGTTTTTTCCAGCTGTACTGTTTCCGAATCGACTTAATGCTTGTTCCAGTCGAAACGCCATTTTCTCTAACCATTCTTCACGTTTGCTTTGTTGAATATTAGAAATTGCTACATCTTCTAACGGTTTGCCAACTGCATGTGTAGGACCATACTCTCTCTTTTCATAAGAAGGAGTGACTTTCATTTCCTTACGCATCATTCCAAATTGCTTATATATACGTACACTTTCCAGAATACCCTCTACTTTCTCTTGTGTTGCTGCTCTATCGATTTTTGGTAAGAAAGATAATTGCTTCGTCATTCCAGACCACTCCTTTTATTTTTTATTACTTTTGTCTTAACGCTCCACGTCTACGCTCATAACAAGGTCTATGCATCCCCATTAAATCCTCAATTTCACGCGTGCTAAAATTCTCTTTTGTTTTTTTCTTTTTTGTTTGTTTAGTTTGTTTTTCCCATTCACGTAATTGATCTCTTAGTGCTTTCATTTTTCCATCCCCCTTACAAAATAAGAAAGAGGACACCATTTCTTAAAACAGCTTGATTGCTGTTCTAAAAATCGGTGTCCTCTAGTTTTCTAGCCGGACTATATTTATTTCATGATGCTAAGCTGTATAAAAAGATTTCTCCAAGCTTTATCTAGTCTTTCTTGCTCTTCTTTTTGTACAGCCTTTGTACGACGAGCGATTGCTTTTTTTAATTTCTTTTTCTTCATCTTATTCAAACCCTTCACTCCTTCTCTTTAAACACCCTTAATGTCCATTTTCGGGCGTTTTAACTAATTTGATACCATTACATTCAAAAATAATTAAAATGTGAATTGTACCTATACAATTTCACGAAATAAATCGAGCTGCATATCCCTTTCCCCTTCCTTCCAAACTAGCGTTTTCATAAAAAATTTTTCACCTTTTAATCAGACACGCATATATTATTGTGTAGGGCACTACAGTCCATACGTTCAAACCTTTTAGGCTAAAAGCACACTTATATGTGTGCTTTTTTTATTTACTTTCAAATAAAATTTTCATCTTAGTTCTCCCAAGGCGCTCTATTCATTTATTGTTAGTTTCGAAAAATACTTTTCACCTTTTAACTGGACAAGCATATGTTATTGTATGGAGAAACTCTCCACTCATAGAAATCTACCTTTCTTGTCCAAGAGCACAATATATATGTGCTCTTTTTTTATTTACTATAAAATGACTTTTTTCAGTATTTCTTTGTCACTCTACAAGAAAAAATACATACGATATATTACGCTGACAAATTGGACATTGTGAGCTATCATCTCATTGAAAGAGCATGCACTTTGTATGCTCTTTATTCATTGCAAAATAACGCTTTTGTTTAGTTTTACTCTTCAAAACTTGATCATACAAACTCATAAAAGTAGTTTATTTATTGCTTGTCTGCAACTTAATATCTGGAATAATTTCCTCTGGTCTAAACAGTACTTTGTAATGGTATGCATCTTCGTACTTAGCATCTGTTTGTTCAATGAAGTAACTTACATTATCACTTAATCCGAGGTAATGTTTCTTATATTTACCATCACCAGTCTTGCAAGTTACAGTTATCTTCTTCCCATCACTAGCGTCTAAAGCGCATAATCCCTCAATACTTAAAAGGTATTTATCAGTTATACCATTGAAGAACACTACTCTTCGTTGAACCTCAAATGAATCAGCTGATTTAGATAAATTTTGTGAAACTGTATCTGCTTCTGTACTACAACCTGCTAAACCCGTTATTGCCATAATAGACATTAAACCTGCAATTATTTTCTTTTTCATTTTCCGCTCCCCATTTCTGTACAAAATTCAAATTGTATTAGATTTCCTTCCCATCGTTCTTTATAACCTGCAGTTGCTCCATTTCCTTCCTTACCGATTCATCTAACATTCTTCTTTGTTTATCTACTTTCTTGGTTTCCTCAGCTCTAAAACCAAAGTACAGTAGTGCGCATGTAATAACAGCACCCGCCATATATCCTAAAAAACATCCTAACCAAAACATAAAATCACACCTTCCATTGCTCAGTACCCGTTATTCTGGCTTCGACGATTGACTTCATTTTGATTTAGATATTCTTTTTCAATTTATTCTTTGGTAAACTCTAACAATTTACCTAACAGCAAATATCTATAAACAAAGTCGTTATAGGATTCGTCCATATAATCTATACCTTTATGAACCTCAATCTCTAGCTCCAGCGCCTTACCTACCAATATTTTGTATTGTTTTATGATACGTTGTTTCAACTTATCATGAAGTTCTTCTGCTAGCTTGATTTCATTAGGCAACATCATAAGTACAGAGTGTTCTTTTAAATCCAATCCCGTTTCTCATACAAAATGAAGTCCGTCCACATCTTCCTCTAACAATGTTTCTTTCGGCTTAGCGTCCTCACTCCAATATTTACAACCTCGCCAATCAGTTGCACATTCCATAAACTCAACTCACATTGCTACCATCATTTTGTTTAATTTATCTTTCTCTTTGTTTGATTAATCCATTTCGTAATCTCATAAACACTGTTTTCTATTGCTTTCATTTTGATTTCCCCTCTCTTTAACAAATTCCCAATCCGATTGGGCGATTTTCAATCATATACTTATCAGCCTGATCTATTACAAGAAGCGCCACCTCTGACTGGTGCCTTCTTAATGCTTTTGCCATCTTTGGTAAACTCATCCCTTGACTCCACATTTCACGAAAACGTACTACATCTCTTTCATCCCAAATGAAATTAGCTTCTTCTAAAACGATGTATATTTTTAAACGTGACTCCTTCATCGCTTCATAATTTCTTGCTACACCCATATGTGAACCTACTTTCTAAAAATGATTATTTTATCTTTTTAGTAAATTTAGTATCCACGCGAGCCACTTTACCATTTATCCAAACCGCGATTTGTTCACCATATCCACTCTCTGGAGGATAAAACGCAATAACCTTGCCATCTTTAACTACATAAAGTTTGTTACTACTAACATCAATTTCTACTTTTTTCATATGTTCCTCTCCTTCGTTTACTGCAGATATTCAACAACATCAGGTTTAAAACCATTTTCTAAGT
Source organism: Bacillus sp. FG16 (assembly GCF_057809515.1). Lineage (NCBI taxonomy): Bacteria > Bacillati > Bacillota > Bacilli > Caryophanales > Bacillaceae > Bacillus > Bacillus sp. FG16. The sequence goes on along the minus strand of NZ_JBMDKC010000063.1, from coordinate 28,627 downwards.
AAATCCTTATCCGTACGGTTTCTTTTTTATCCCTTGCTGCTTTACATAATTCTTCCGCTTCTTCCCACTGGAAGCGTTTGTCCATCGCACGTTGAAATCTCCAAATCCCCATTGCGTATTGTTCAAACGTCTCATAACGCTCATCCGGACTTGTTGTACGTGGTAATTCATCTGTACTTTTCGCATGGAGAGGAACCGATACACGTACATCTGCATAGTTCACTTTTCCGACTCCTCTTTTCACACTGGCTTTACTCGCATCAAATTGCATGAGCGTTGGCTCTACTTCGAACATATTTAATTGCCTTCTCACTCTTTTTCTCACCTCTTAGCTTTTGTATTGAGCAAGTACTTGTGCTAATCTTTTTCTCTCTTCTTCCGTATCCGCTGATGATGGCACTGCATCCCTTTCTTCTTGCTGATGTAACCAGTCTGGTACCGCTTCTTTCCGTGCATATCCTGAACCTGTTCGTTTTTTGCATTGCTGCAGTCTTCGGAATTCTGCTTGTGCTGCTTCCACATCTTTCACTGTTGTAAAGTTCTTACTGTGCCAATCTTTTAAAATTCCCTTTACATACGACCAACTCCGTTTATTGTTTTCTAATGTTATTTGCATCGCTTTTACTACTAGCTCTGTGTTCAAATCTTGCACCCACTGGTCAATTTCTTCTGCCATAAAAGGATTGATTACTCCGAAATTATCCATGTAGAAATGAATGGGATTATTTTCTACGACTACATGTTGCCCTTCTTTTTCTTCTTGTTGTTGTTCTTCTTGTTCTATTTCTTTTTCTTTTTCTTCTTCTTTTTCTTGCCCCCGCTTCGTACTACGGTACATATCACGCTTCGTCGACGTATCGTCATCGTCTCGAATAAATGCCTCTACGATGCTTTTTATTGCAGGTTGTTCAATCTGTTCACAAATGGGACGTAACAACGCTTTATTTTTCACTGTCTGTAATTCTTTTCTAATTAAATCTTCAATGGGCTTTCCGGCTTTTTTTAAATTGTATTTTCCCCAATTGAATATAACGATTTCTCTCGTTTGTTCATCGTACTGAATTAATTTATGATGATTCTCAAAACGTTGAATAAGTGCGTTTATACTTTCTGATGTATACCCTAACTCAAATGCCATTTGCTTTTTTGTAATTTGGTAGACACCAATTTGTTTTGTTTGTTGATTTGTTAGCAAATACAAGAAAAAATAGCGATCTTCTGGCGTAAAATCTTCTTGTACCTTTACATCATTCCAAAATGTTGTATGAATTTGTCTAAATAGAGCCATGTTACGAATTCCTCCCCTTCAAAAACTACAAGAGCTGTACCTTACTTTAATGAGTCTCATCAGCTGGTACCCTTTTTCACACATCCATGGTATACTAGAAGTACATTTTATTCTCTATTGGCTCCTGCTGATACAGGAGTCTTTTCATTTGAATTTGCTACACAAATAGTTTTTAACATTCTGCTAACGTTTCATAATGCACCCTCTCCACAACATCCACATTCACACCTACACTTCTCAACCGCCTTACAATCCCTTGCATACGTGCACGTTCCTCATCATGCTTTTCTTTCGCACGATATAGTGCTGCCAATTCCCTTCGGGCTAATCGTGCTTCTTTAATCCAGGTACAAAATAAATAGGAATCATTGTTATGAATGGCTTCGACTTGCTTTTTTTCACAATGCTGTAAGAATTCATCGAGTATTTGTTTCTTTTGCAAGTCTTTTGTGAGAACAGATTTGGTCATGTTGGTTTCTCCTTTCTACATCTCTGTAAACTTGATTTGCGAATTCACTACATTGATTGTTTCACTTAATACAATCGGCAATGTATACTCCTTAACAATCTGCGTTGCTAACTCTAAATGACAACGTTTGATGGCTTTATGACTCGTCACACCAAATTCACGGTATAACTGGTTATAAATATCCCGATACACTTTCCCTCTCAATCCTGCATGTTGATACGCATTAGATTGTTTACCACCTAATAAAGTAACGCCATGACGTTTTACTGCGTTTGAAATTTCATCGCATTCTACTGCGAATAATGGTGCGTTTTCTCGTAAGTCTTTGACATCTAATTTAATGTGTTGGAGTTCTTGCTTTTGTCCTTCTAATGCTTCAAAAGTAAGCTTTAAAATGCTCATAGGATCTGTAGGGATTTGTTGATGGTTCTGGATGTGGTTTTTCATGCGGTTAAACTCATTGATGTATTTCATTTTTATCAACATGGCTTTTTGCGTTGTATAACTCATGGTTACGAGCATAAACGCATCAAAGTTTACAATATATTTTTCTTGTATTCGATTGCGATTATCTCGATATTCAATGGGCTCAAATTTGAGCGTATTAAAATTAATACCTAGTTCATTCACTTCAACATTATTTTGTAGACTAGCTAACTTCGAAGTTGTTTCTGAAATGTCTCGTTTTACGTTTTTGTGTTCCTTACCAAACATTTCAGCAATTGTTAGACTGTCCGTTACTACCTCACCCTTGTTTTCAAATACCAGTTCATTATGTAACGGTTCTTCGTTTGTTCCTTTTAATCGGTTCATGTAAGTTCCTCCTCGAATCTAATGATGCTTATCCACCCTACGCACTTGGAATGACTCGTACCCGATTCGTATGACGATGAATCAAATGTAGTCGTCCATCCGCTTTCTTATAGATCAACCAATTTTCTGGATTTAACTTATACGAGTTAATATGTATCTTCTCTCGCTTCGTTGGTCGTTTACCGTTTTTCACTTGTTTCCTCTCCCTCTATTTCTCAAACAGCTCGTCCACTGTTGTTTTGAAGTATTTTGCTAGTTTTTGAGCTTCTTTTAGGGTGAAGTCACTTTTACCGTGTTCCTTAGCAAAATATGTTCTTGGTGCAATATGAATCAAATTTGCTGCTTTCTCTTGTGTCATGCGTTGCTCTTTTCTGGCGATGTATAGGTTTTTATGCATGGGTGTTACCTCCTTCAAAAGGATAAAGTTTGCATTTAGTAAACTGAATTACAAAAAAATAAGTGCTATAGTTTGCATTTCATTAATTCGCTAGAAGTAAGTTTTATTTTTTAAACAAATCATTAATTGGTACACCGAAAAATTCTGACATTAAAAATAAGACTTTTTTACCTGGTTGCCCTTTCCCACTTAGGTATAGGGATACTGTAGAAGGGGCTAGATTAATTGCACGTGCAAATTCAATTTGTCTCATTTCTTTATCCTTTAATAAATTTAATAATTTTTCATTATCTAACTTCATTTCAATACCACCTCTTTTTCTATTACAAATAAAATATTAGCACAAAGTTTTATTTCTGCAAACTTTTATTCGTAGAATTTTATAATTAATTTAAAAAGTTTGTAATTGACAAACTTTTATTTTAAAATAAAGTCACAGATACTTAATTAAATTAAAATAAAGGTGGATTTTAAAATGATTGGAGATAGAGTTAAAAAAATGAGAATTGCAAAAGGATGGAAACAAGATGAACTAGGGGAAAGAGTTGGCTTAAAGAAAGCCACAATTTCACTTATTGAAAATAACCGTAGGGGTAGAGGAGAGCGGTCTGTTTCCAAATTTGCAGAAGTTTTCGATTGCACATCAGACTATTTATTGGGATTCTCTGATGATCCCCGCCTAGATACTCACCAACATACAAAACTCAAAAAAGAATTTGATAGTTTGTATAAGCGATTAAAAGAAAAAACACCCCAAGAGCAAGAAATGTATCTTAGAATGATGCGTGCTGCTTTAGGTGAAGGGGAAATCCCCAAATAATTGTTATTAATCACTGACAATGACCTGAGGATTCGAAATAAATGTCTTTTTTTATTTGATCAATACTTTCTTTTACACTATCATCATTTGTTAATTCCCTTTTAATTAAAATTTCCCATAAGATTTTAATAAGGTTATCTTCACACATTTCCAAGGTTCCTCCTTTGACTTTAGTTCATATTTTATTTTTGTCTCATTATTTCTTTCTAAGAAAATAACGTTCCGTTCCTTAACGCACTGAAAGACACTACTTTGTAGTGTCTTTCAGAAAAACCTCTTATTTACTTACCGATTAACCCCCGCCTGGGATCCACCGCCCTATATTTTTTTAACTCCTTAGCGGACGTACCTGTATCTAATGAATTACTTTGCCCCGGGTCATAGGCATATTTAAACGATTCTGCTGAAGCGTGTTCACCTAGAGGGATTACAATACCTAAGAAAAGTATAATACTTAATATATATTTACTCAACCGCTGCCACCTCATCTTTCATTAATAAACGTTTTACGTATCCCGAATAGAATACATTGCCAGATAATTCAAAAAGTTCTAATGCTTTCTTCAAACCAATTATATCATTTGTAACTTTCGAATAGGAGTACAATTGAAATGAAGTAAAGCCTTCTTTGCGTATTTCTGCATATAGCTTCATCCCTACATTCCAATCACCGTATAGACATTCGTAATATGCTCTTTCACTCTTATGAATTGATTCTAAATCTATATCTTCCAGCCTGTAATTATTTTCAATATGCAAATGGGCTAGAGTACTAATGAATGCGATATATTTTTGAGCTTTTTGAGGAACATGTAATTTTTCGCATATTGAAATTGCTTTCTTTATAAATTTAGAAGCTTTTTCCAGTGATTCAAAGGTGAACGATTCTCCGAGACAACACCAGGCCGTAGCTTTAATCATCATAATATCTAGCTTACTTGATAGGATTTCCTTGCAAATTTTCCTGCAATTAATCAAGTCGTTTCTCATTAAGTAGATATAGGCAAGTCTTTCTTTAAACTTCATTTCCAAACACTCTTTAATATATGTTCTATCGATTTTACCTTTTCTCTTCTTCGATTCCAGGGAGACATGGTTCTGTGCATCATCCGTATTTTTTATTTTGTTCTCGCCTTCTTTTCCTATCTTATCAAGTTCCACTCTGACGATATCTGCAAACGGTACAATTGCATGGTAATTCTGCTTGTCATACATACCCTCCATTTTCAAGATATTTGATAGTACCTGACATTCAGGGTAAACGGAGATATTGTGTTTGTACAACTCATCTAATAATTTCTGCCCCCTCATCTCATTTTTATTTCTTTTATTTTGAATTTTATAAAGGGTTATGTACTTTTTTAACTCACTATTCCCCTCATGCTTAAAGATCAAATGTTCTAGTAATTCGTATTCGCCCATTACATGACAAAAGCACATCACTTTTTCCAAATTAAGATTTCCTGAAACATTTAAAATATAATCCTCTATGCATTGAACTTGTTCCTTTTCATCATCAAATAAATATTTTATAAGCCTTAAAAACACTTCAAATTTCATTTCAAAATTGCCTTTTACTGCTCTTTCAATCGTCGATTTACTAACACCAACAGCATCACCAATAGTTCTAAAACTCTCCCCTTTTATCTCTTTTCGTTTTAGAATTATTTCCTTAAGCTTTTCCAATACAAATCCTCCCTCCTTATAACATAAAATCCACCATCCTATTTTCTCAACCTCTAAACTGCACTACGAATGATGAATGTCTGTTACACTAAGGAGGAACTCGTATGATGCAAGTGTTTGTCCTAAGGTAGTAGGATGAACGGTGTGAGGGGCTTTGGTAGGAGCACCTCTTACATACGCTCTGCGAGTTTTTATGCTTTAATTTATTTTGTTTTTTAGGACTATTCTGTCTATTAATTTGATAGAAACCCATATGCTGTATCCAAAGCCAATTTTAGCACAAACACATATTCTATTCCATCCTCAAATATATTTCTCAATATAACTTCTAAGAAAAATATTGAAATTATTCGACTTCTGTTTCAAATATTTCACACAAATAATGAATAGAAGTTCATTTTTTATTATATTCTACTCAAATCAAGGTAGAAACCAGCCAATTTTCAATAATTACCCCCAACCAATTGAAAAGCGTATTACAATATCATAAAAAAATAAATATTGTTTTTTCTCAATATACGTCCCTCAATCATTATGGTAGTATGATTTTATCCTTACTTGTATCATCCTGATTGGTGTCCCTAACCAATCTTTCCCCGCTATTAGTAGTGGGGAAATTTTTAACGTATATTATTAAAAATTAAAGTGGTTCAAGTCAAAGAGAGACGCTCAATTTATATTGAGCGTCTTTTCTTTTGGTAACAAACAAGTTATAATCTACTCAATAAATTGAATTATCAATCTTTATATATACAGGAGGAGTTCCAATGGTGGTCTACAAAGATAAAGAACGAGGAACCTATTTCTTCGTTGTCAGAGTTCGACAATTTGACGGTACACAGAAGCAAGTAAAACGTCGTGGATTTAAAACGAAAAAAGAAGCACGTGAAGCGGAAGCGAAAATGTTGGTTGAAAAAGAGACGAACTCTAGCTTGACGTTTGCTCAAGTGGCTGATAGCTATTTTGATTGGTATTGTCAGCGGAGAAAAAAGTCTTCAACCCTAACAATTCAAAATGTTATTTATAATCACTTAATACCAGAATTCAAGAAAATAAAAATCGATTATATTACTGCGAAGCATGTAATGGTTTATCAAAATAAAATTATCGATAATTATTCAGCCGAATTTTTAAAGAAAATTCACACCACACTTTCTGCTATATTTAACTTTGCAATAAAATTTCATGGCTTAACTCATAATCCCGCACGTATTGCAGGCAATTTTGAAAAAGAATCAAATAGACGAATGAACTTTTGGGAATTCACAGAATTCAAACAGTTTATTGGAGTTGTGAAAGATCCGATGTATAAAGCATTCTTTTCAACTCTTTACTACAGTGGAGCTAGAAAAGGGGAACTTTTAGCACTAACTTGGGAAGATATCAATTTTGAAGAAAAAACAATTAATATTAACAAAACAGACTTTAATAGGATAATTACACAACCAAAAACAAAAGCCTCTAATCGAATTATTATGTTACCGACCCTTGTCATCAAATTATTGAAAAACCTCAGAGAACATGCTACATTAACAGCACCAGTAAAAAATGATTATGTAGTTTTTGGCACATTTCATACTAGCCTTGCTACAAGCACATTACAGCAAAATTTTAAAAAATATATAAATGTGGCTAATGTTAAAAATATTGTTTTACATGAATTCAGACATTCCCATGCATCTTACTTAATAAACAAAGGAGTTAGTCCACTTGTGGTAGCCCAGCGCTTAGGGCATTCAGATGTAGCAACAACTTTAAACACTTATAGTCACTTATATCCATCAAAACAGGCGGAAGCTGTTGCCTTTATGGAAAGCGATTTGGTATAATTGTTTCCAAATCGTTACCGTAAAGACGCAAACTCTTGATATACCTGAAAGCGCACAAACAAATGAAGTCCATGCTAAAAATGTGAACGCTTGCGTATTACGTCTTCTCATCGTTCTCCTCCTCGTTAGCTGTACACCCATTATAGATAAGTATATTTACCATGATGGATTTTTATGTAAATTCTAGTTTTATATTTATAAATCTATCATAAAAGAATACTATTTTAAAGATAGTTTTCTGTCTAATCTGAAAAAACAAACGAAAAATATTGACAATTATTTCTATTCCACATAAAATAAAAACAAATATTACGAACCTCGAAATATACGGGAGTGGAACTAATTGTTGCAATATGAACATTTTTTAGACTTACTGCTAGATAACGCCAAGAAACTTTTCTATCCTGAAGAATGGGTAAGCCTAGATTTAACACTTTCTAAAACAGAAGTATTTTGTTTACTTTGGATGGAACGAAATACAGATATTACAATGACGAAAATTGCTGATCTTCTTGATATACCGATGAGTACAACGACGGGCGTTGTAAATCGCCTTGTAAAAAAGGGATATATTGAGCGCTACCGTGATGAAAACGACCGACGTATTGTATTAATTCGGTTAACAGACAACGGCGTAATGCTCGTTCAAGAAGTAAAACAAAATGCAGCCCATTACTTTAGCTTAGTGACAGAAGCATTGTCAGAAGAAGAAAAAGCATTCTTACTACAAATCTTCCAAAAGATTATGAATCACATTGCTACGTCACAGCAAAAAACAGAAGAAAAAGTTTCTACACCTAAAATGAAAAACATTCCGATTGAATAAAACCCTATCTGGGTTTTTATTCAATCATTTACTTCGACACTCGTAATATTCGACATTCGAAACAAAGGAGATATGAATGATGAGAATTATTTTGTATACAGGTAAAGGCGGCGTAGGAAAAACTAGCATTTCAGCAGCAACAGCAATTCAAAGCGCAAAACAAGGATTAAAAACTTTAGTCATGAGTACAGATCCTGCTCATAGTTTAGGAGATTCATTTGGTATAAAGCTATCTTCTGAGCCATTAGAAATTCGTGAAAATTTGTGGGCACAAGAAATTAATACGATTTATGAGATGGAAAAAGGATGGGGAAAATTACAGAAATATATTACACTACTCTTCACTTCCAAAGCAGCCGATGATATTACAACAGAAGAATTAACGATGTTTCCTGGTATGGAAGATTTAATTAGCTTACTTCGCGTACTCGATTATTATAAACAAAACACATATGATGTTATCATTATTGATTGTGCTCCAACAGGAGAAACATTAGCAATGCTAAGCTTTCCAGACATGCTCGGCTGGTGGATGGAAAAATTGTTTCCTATTAAAAGAAAAGTTTTAAAAGTCGTTCGTCCTGTAGCTCAACCACTCCTTGGTGTCCCTCTTCCAACCGACGATATTATGGACGAATTAACAAATACACTTGAACAGCTCGGAGAAATGAGAGATATTTTATCAAACCGAGAAGTAACAAGTATCCGCATCGTTGTAAATCCTGAAAAAATGGTCATTAAAGAAGCTCAGCGTAGCTTTACTTATTTAAATTTATACGATTATAACGTAGATGCCATTATGATTAATCGCGTCATCCCTAACACCGTCACCGATCCTTATTTTCAAGCATGGAAAGATACGCAAAAGAAATATAAAACATTAATTCAAAATAGTTTTGATCCACTTCCTATTTACGAAGCTCCAATGTTTGAACAAGAAGTTGTTGGTTTACCTATGTTAGAGCGTGTAGGAGATGCTTTATTTAAAACTGATCATTGTCCTACTGAAGTGAAATTTAACGGCCGCACACAATATGTAAGAAAAGATGGCGATGATTATATTTTCATTCTTTCTATTCCCTTCTCAAACAAAAGTGAACTTTCATTAAATCAAAAAGGTGATGAGCTAATTATTCGAGCCGGCTCTGTGAAACGAAATATTACATTGCCAAAAACGTTAACACACCTTTCTATTCAAGGAGCAAAATTTGAAGAAGATATACTAAACATTCGGTTTGGAGGTGTAGTGCATGCATGAGGAACTACTACGAAGGGTAATTCGTACAAAAGTAAAAGTCGGGATGCATATATTAGAAGAGCTACCTAATCCAATCCAGCAATCAGCTAAGCAAATATTAAATATTTTGCAAGAGGAGCTAGCTGCTTATCCGAAAGAACGAGAGCATCATGAAAATAATTTAAAAAATATCATAATTGAATAACTATCTGTATAGAGGGCCTTTTTTAGGCTTTCTATACTTTATTGGAGTGATGTAAGTTGATGAAAAAGCATTCCACTACTATACTCTGGATCATTCCCTTATTATTTTTCATTCATAACCTTGAAGAAGCTTTCCAAATGCCACAATACCTTGCTAATCAATTTTCAATCCGCCTTATAACTAGCCAACAATTTTTCATTGCCATTTCCGTATTAACAATCTTTGTATTACTTATCGTCTTTCTATATCAACTTAACTTCTTGTCTTCTATATGCTGGATTATTTTTATACAAGGGGCCATCTTCTTTAACTCTGTTCAACATATTATTTTGTTTTTCATTTATCGCTCCTATAACCCCGGCGTAATATCAGCATTTTTCATTACTCTCTTTTCTATTTTCTTTGTTTTATCAAAAAAACACTTAATTCATCAAAAGCAATTCGTAATTACACTCCTTTTCAGCTTATTTTCTTATCCCATTATAATTTGGATTACCTTACTGTTCGCTAGCTACTTTCATTCATAAAAAAAGACCAGGAAAACTCCTGGTCCATTACTCTACTTAACAAACATTGGATTCTACGTTATACAAAATTGGAAGGTACAGAATTAGGGTTCGTTTGTTAAGTAGATTATATGTTGAACGAACTAACAGCGGAGGGGTTCCTTCTGTTAGTCCATTAAACCCAATCATTATTTTACGATTTTTTCAAGCTCCTCAAGTGAAAGATCAACTGAAATTGAACCATCATTCGTTTCTTTCTTAATTGCATCTGTTACTTCTTTTGAATGATACAATTCAATTACTTTTTTCAGTGTTGGATCATCTTTATCTTTCGTACGAGCTGCGAAAATATTAATATAAGGCTTCGCATTTTCATTCTTTGGATCTTCTAAGAAAATAGGATCCTTCGCTGGATCTAATCCAGCTTGACCAGCAACACCGTTATTAATAACTGATGCCGCTACATCTTTTAACACACGAGGTGTTTGCTGTGCGATAACCGGCGTGATTTTTAACTTCTTCGGATTTTCAGCAATGCCGCTTGGATCTCCAAATAAGCCAAAATCTTTTTTAAGCTTTAATACTCCAGCTGCATCAAGAAGTTTTAATGCACGTGCTTGGTTCGTTGGATCGTTTGGAATTGCAATTTCTGAACCATCTGGAATTTCATTTGCCTTCTTATATTTTTCAGAGTATAAACCCATTGGCGCAATTTGCGTTGTACCAACAGCTGTAATATCTAACTTATGCTCTTTTTTAAATTGCTCTAAGAAAGCAATATGCTGAAATGAGTTTAATTCAATATCTCCATCAGCTAAAGCTTTATTTGGAGTTGTATAATCAGAGAACTCCACCAGTTTAATCTTAATCCCTTCTTTTTCAGCTTTTTTCTTCAAAATTTCCCAAGCGTCTCCATCCGTTCCAGTTACACCGACGCGAATTACTTTTTCTTTCGCTCCTGCACCCGTGTCTCCACTTGAGCAGCCACTTAATGCTGAGACTCCTACAATTGCTGATAATGCAAATGCTAAAATTTTCTTCATTTTCTTTTCCTCTTTTCCTTTTTATGATCTGCGTAACAAGACTTTCGCAAAGTAGTTTCCTAAATTTTGAGCTATCTGCACGAGAATAATAAGTAAAACAACCGTTACGAACATAACTGATGTATCAAAACGTTGATAACCATACGTCATTGCCAAGTCACCAAGACCGCCACCACCGACAAGCCCAGCAACTGCAGAAAATTCAATTAAACCAACTGTCATAAATGTGACACCTAAGATTAATGGTGCTAACGCTTCTGGTACAAGGATTTCAAAAACGATTCTAATTGGCGAGGCGCCCATTGCTTGCGCTGCTTCAATTACTCCTTTCGGAACGGAAACAAGATTTGTTTCAACCATTCTAGCAATACCAATTGATGCGACTAACGTCATCGGGAAAATTGCTGCTGCTGTTCCAATCGTCGTTCCAATAACACTTCTTGTTAGTGGGCTTAAAGCTACTAAAAAGATAATGAATGGTACCGGACGAATTGTATTAATTATGATGTTAAGAATAGAAAAGACCCATTTATTTTCTAAAAAGTTTCCTTTTCTCGTTACATACAAAAGTAAACCTAGAGGTATACCCAGAATTGTAGCGAATATAAGGGTTACAATTACCATTAAGAGGGTATCCCCCGTCGCATCTAGTATGCGCGGCCAAAATATACTCCAATCAACTCGCATGAGCTTCTACCTCCTTCAGCTGCACTTGCAGTCTTAGATGTTGTAATGCTTTTTGAATTTCCCTCTGCTCACCTTGCAATTCTACAAGCAGATTTCCAAATAGCACATTTTGAAGTTCAATAATATTTCCGTACAGTACATTTACATCAACGTTATAGTTTTTTGCGATATATGATAGTACCGGCTGTCCTGTCTCCTCACCAGTAAATGTTAGACGATAAATTTGACCACCATTTTGAATTTTCGCTAGAACACTTTCTGGTAAATGATCATTAATAACAGAACGTACAAAGTTTTGAGTCGTCTTTGTTTTTGGTTGTGTGAAAACGTCAAACAGTTTTCCTTCTTCAATAACTTTTCCCTTCTCCATTACAGCTACACGGTGGCAAATTTCTTTCACAACATGCATTTCGTGTGTAATAAGAAGAATCGTTAAATTGTATTCTCGATTTACTTTCTTTAATAAGTTTAGAATTTCTGTCGTTGTTTCTGGATCTAAAGCTGATGTTGCCTCATCACATATAAGAATATCTGGCGATGTCGCAAGTGCTCTAGCAATGCCAACTCGCTGCTTTTGTCCCCCTGATAACTGCTCTGGATAATAGTTTGCTTTATCTTCTAACCCTACAAACTTCAGCAGTTCATTCACTCGTTCTTTTATCTCGTTCTTTGGCAATTTCGCTAACTTTAATGGATAAGCAATATTCCCAAACACTGTTCTTGAATTAAATAAATTAAAGCTTTGAAAAATCATTCCGATTCTTTGTCTTAGTTTGCGTAATTCTTTCGTCGATAATGATGTAATATCTTTATCATCTATTGAAATCGTTCCTGCCGTTGGTCTCTCTAACATATTTACTAAGCGTAATAATGTACTCTTTCCAGCGCCACTAAAACCGATAATGCCAAAAATTTCGCCTTTCTCAACTGATAATGTTACATCCTCCACCGCATGAACAGATTGCCCAGCTGATTCATACACTTTACTTACATTGTTAAAAGAAATCATTTTTCCCCCTCCTATATGCTGTAAAAACTTAAAGTAGAGCTTTCGAGGTAAAATAAAAAGTGCTCTCCTTCTTATCAACCATAAAGATAAGAAGGAGAGCACTTATATGTACTCGTTCACATCTTCTCATCTTCCAAGCCTTTATATGGCTTGCTGGAGTTAGCACGGTATTAAAAAACCCGTTGCTGAGGTATCGTAGGGCCAGTCCCTCCACCTCTCTGGATAAGAATGTATCGATTTAATTGTCGTTTAATTAATTCTCATTATAGAACTCAGAATAATAAGAGTCAATACATTTTTTAGAAAAATATTAATTATTCCTTTATTAAAATTTTCAGATGAAAATTCATAAGAAAATAGTAACTTTCAAAGTTATGTAAAATTCTTCTTCCTCATATTTTTAAACAGGAGAATCCTCTCTACGAATTGAATAAATTTATTTGAATATGAAACTCGGAGGAAGATAAATATATGAAAACAGCTCTTTTACTCGTCGATATTCAAAACGATTATTTTCCAAATGGAAAGATGGAATTGCGTAATCCAGTAGAAGCAAGCGAATATGCTAATCAGTTATTACAACACTTTAGAACAAACAGCGAACCTATTTTTCATATCCAACACGTAGCTATAAAAGATGACGCTACTTTTTTCCTACCTAATACAGAAGGTGTACATATTCATGAGAAGGTCCGTCCACTTAGAGAAGAAACAGTTATACTCAAACATTATCCAAATAGCTTCCGAGAAACTAATCTTCTAGAGCAATTACAGCGTTTAGACATTGAACATGTCGTCGTATGCGGGATGATGACTCATATGTGTATTGATGCTACAGTAAGGGCTGCATTTGATTTTGGATTTCAATGTACCGTTATACACGATGCTTGTGCTACAAAAGACCTTTCTTTTAAGAACGCTACTATACCAGCTGTTTATATTCACAATACAATTTTAGCTAGTTTAAATGGCGTATATGCAAATGTAATAAGCACGAAAGAATTTTTAGCTACATAAAAAAACACTCCTTTCAGTGAGCAAAACCGAAAAGAGTGTTCCTTGTCGAACCATAGATTTTCTTTCAAATTGTATTATACAGGAAATTCTCAAAATGAATACTAAAAAATATGACTAATAAGTCAACTTTTCTCATCATTTTATTTCTGTTCACATGTTTATCCCGCTATTAATAGGTTTTAGCTCATCCCCTTCGAACGAAGGTAATATATGGGATTTCAATTTTAAAAGGAGCTCTTCACATTTTGTGAAGAGCTCCTCTACTATTTCTTATAAAGTTTCAGAAGTAGTTTTTGCTTGCATGTGAAGTGCTAAGTAGTCAGGTCCACCAGCTTTAGAGTCTGTACCAGACATGTTAAAGCCACCGAATGGTTGGTAACCTACGATTGCACCAGTACATCCACGGTTGAAGTATAAGTTACCAACGTGGAATTCTTCACGTGCTTTTTCAATATGGTCACGGTTGTTAGTAACAACAGCACCTGTTAAACCGTATTCTGTATTGTTTGCAATTGCAAGCGCATGATCAAAGTCTTTTGCTTTACAGAATGCTACTACTGGTCCGAAGATTTCTTCTTTCATTAAGCGAGCATCTTCTGCAACGTCAGCAACGATTGTCGGTTGGATGAACCAGCCTTTAGAATCGTCCCCTTCGCCACCTGCTAGAATTCTACCTTCTTCTTTACCAATTGCAACATAGCTCATTACTTTATCGAATGCAGCTTGGTCATTAACAGGCCCCATGTTTGTACCTAATACTGCTGGGTTAGCAACTGTTAATTCTTTTGTTAATTCAACAGCACGATTTAATACATGATCATATACATCTTCATGGATTACTGCACGAGAACATGCAGAACATTTTTGTCCTGAGAATCCGAATGCTGATGCAACGATAGACTTAGCTGCTAATTCAAGATCTGCTTCTTTATCAACAACGATTGTATCTTTACCGCCCATTTCAGCGATAACGCGTTTTAACCAAATTTGGCCTGGGTTTACTTTCGCTGCACGCTCATAGATACGGATACCTACATCACGAGATCCCGTGAAGCTTACGAAACGTGTACGAGGATGATCTACTAAGTAGTCACCAACTTCAGAACCGTTACCTGGAACGAAGTTTACTACGCCAGCTGGTAAGCCAGCTTCTTCTAATACTTCCATAAATTTCGCCGCTACTACAGGAGTTGTACTAGCTGGTTTTAGTAATACTGTGTTACCAGAAACTAAAGCAGCTGTTGTCATACCTGCCATAATTGCGAATGGGAAGTTCCAAGGAGAAATGATAACACCTACTCCTAATGGAATGTAAGAGAAACGATTATATTCAATTGGACGGCTTTCTACTGGAATACCGTCTTTTAATTTTAACATTTGACGACCATAATATTCCATAAAGTCGATTGCTTCTGCTGTATCAGCATCTGCCTCATTCCATGGCTTACCTGCTTCTTTTACAAGAATAGCAGAGAATTCATGTTTTCTGCGACGAACGATTGCTGCAGCACGGAATAAAATGTCTGCACGCATTTCTGGCTTTGATTTTCTCCAAGTTTGGAATGTTTCATCCGCTACTTGCATTGCTTTTTCAGCTAACTCACGGCTTGCTTTTGAAACACGACCAACAAGTTCCTCTTTATTTGCAGGGTTTACAGAAACAATTTTGTCTTCTGTAGTGATTTTTTCTCCCCCAATAATTAATGGATAGTCTTGTCCAAGATAAGATTCTACTTTCTTTAAACCTTCTTCAAACGCTAATTTGTTAGCCTCCACTGAAAAATCTGTAAATGGCTCATGTTTGTATGCTACTACCATTTTTTTTAGCCTCCCCTTAGAAAAACGTTTACATTTTACAACATTATTCTACACGATAATTTAGATTTATTCAAATATTCCTAGACTTATATTTTAAAAATTAATAAATTTTTAAAATATAATAAAAAAAGAGATTCATACATGCGTATGAATCTACAAAATATGAGTATATTCCAAAACATTTTTTCCGATCAATAATATAGTAACTAATAAAAATAAAGTTCTTACATATCCAACGCCTTTTTGAACCGCAAACTTCGATCCCAAATAAGCACCTAAGATCATTGATAATCCCATGATAATACCGTATTCAAAATGAATTATGTCTAAAAATAAAAAAGTAATTAAAGATACAATATTACTAACAAAGTTCAAAAGTTTTCCAGATGCTGCCGCTTGAATAAAATCCAAACCAATTAATAAAAATGCAAAAATTAAAAATGACCCTGTCCCTGGTCCAAAAAATCCATCATAAAATCCTATCATTAAAATAACAAAGAAAAATATTAATGTTTTTCTTTGCGTCATCTTCTTATAGGTAGACACACTTCCCCAATTCTTTTTTGCAATAATATAAATAGCAATAAATACCAACATTACAAGTACTAATGGGCGTAAAATATCCGATGGAATAAATTTTACTACTAAAGCACCTAACAGCTCCAACAATAGTTAACGGGATTAACTTTCCTACAATTTTAAAATCAACTTTTCCTGATCGAATGAAATACATCGCACTCGTAAACGTCCCCATTGTTGCCGCTAATTTATTCGTTGCAATTGCCGAAGCCGGCGATAAGCCAACAAACATAAGCGCAGGAAGCGAAATTAACCCTCCTCCTCCAACAACGGAATCAATAAAAGCTGCTAAAAAACCGAATGCAATTAATAAAATAATGACTTGAAAACTTAATTCTTCCATGAACTTTACCCCTTACCCCTATTATTTACAACATTTTAAATTATAACAAAATTACATAAGAAAAAAAGCTGTTCCATAGAGGAACAGCCTTCATATTTAATCTAAAATTTTCACAAGTGGTTCATCTTGTTTTGCTTCACGTATAATAATAGCTTCTGGGCGTTCTACAGATTTAATCGTGACTTGTACTTTCATATAATTCGGGAAGTATTCCATAACAAGCCCTGCCACATATTGTGTAAAACCAATTATTTCAGCTTTTCCATTAAACTGGACAGGAATATCAAGCTTCATTTCTCTTAATTCATCATCTCTATACATACCAGTACCAATAACAGCTGTATAGTCACCTTGGAAATAATCGCTTAGTTTTGCCTTAAAGTTGGATACTCTTGCAAGATCTTCACGTTTATTATCTGTTTTCGCTTGCTCTGATGGGAACAAATAATATTTCTCATTAATTTGTTTCCAATCTTCAACCGTTTCACTACCTTTTTCTACATTTGCATAAGAAACAAAATTACCTGGCACGAGCGAAGACTTTGGAGTTTGACGATAAATCGCAAATGTTATCGGAATATTTTTTGTATCAGGTTGTTTTTGATGTATGACTTTCAAAATTTCTTGCGCCATTTTTTTCCCTTCAGCTAACATCTTTTCATCCGGGATTGCAGCTTCACGTGGATAACCATGCTCTTCGTTAAAATATTGAACAGAATTCATCGCTAATCCAACTACCATACCAACACGTTCCTCACCATTATCGCCTTTTTTCACATAATAATCATGCTCTAAAATATTTGAAATATATATTGGATTTTTTTTATTTTTCACTTCTAGTGATTCGGATCCCGTTCCTAATGCAGGGTTTAATCCTATATTAGGAAATTTAACTGCATCTTTTTTTAATTTGTCTTCTAGTTCCTTTTGTTCAGCATCTGTACGTTTTCTTTTAACAAGCATCTGTATCACTTGAGTATCTAGAGCACTTCCGCCTTTTAAAAAATTATCTTTCGTATTAAATGATTCTTTTGCAATTCGCATTAATCCTGTTTCAAATTCATCTATATCAAGACGACTATTTAGCCCTTGTACCACTAAACCACGTGCATTTCCACCATCAAATGGAATAGTCGTCTTATAATATTCATCCGAAATAGCGTATTTTGGAACAACTGATTGTTCCTTTGCTTTCCCCGATTTCTCAGCCACTTTTTCATCTTTGTCGGCACCTGCACTACACCCACTTACAAGTAGGCCCAGGCTTAATATCGCTAATGCTATTTTTTTCATGGTAAGTTTGCACCTCTTACTTATTTAGCTCTTGTAAGAACCTCTCTTCATTCCAAACCTCAACATTATGTTTCTCCGCTTGTGCTAATTTCGAACCAGCTGCTTCACCTGCAACAACCAAATCCGTACTCTTACTAACACTTCCTGTTACTTTTCCACCTAATGCCTCAATCTTCTTCTTCGCTTCACTTCGTCCCATAACTTCTAGCTTACCTGTTAAAACAACCGTTTTTCCTGCGAAGTAAGATTCAACATTTTGTAAATCTGCAATTTTTATACCTTTGTATGTCATATTCACGCCATACTCTTTAAACTGCTGTAATAACTCTAATACATCTTCATTATCAAAATATGTCACAACAGATTGAGCCATTTTTTCGCCAATTTCATTAATTGCTTTTAGTTCTTCTTCTGTTGCTTTTACAAGCTCATCCATCGTTTCAAAGTGCTCTGCAAATGTACGTGCTGCTTTCGCTCCAACGTGGCGAATTCCAAGACCAAATAATAATCGCTCTAGCGAGTTTTCTTTAGAATTTTCAATTGCTTGTATTAAGTTTGTTGCTGATTTTTCACCAAAACGTTCTAACTGTAATAATTGCTCTTTCGTCAATGCATATAAATCAGCAAATGTACGAATATAATCTGCATCAAAAAGTTGTGTAATGACACGTTCTCCAAGTCCATCAATATTCATCGCATTTCTTGAAACGAAATGGATTAATCCCTCTCGAATTTGAGCCGGACAAGTCGGATTTATACATCGAAGTGCTACTTCTTCTTCTAAACGAACAAGTTCACTCTCACATGCTGGACAATGCGTTGGCATGCGGTATTCTTCTTCTTCACCAGTACGCTTATCAAAAATAACGTTCACAACTTCAGGAATAATATCTCCAGCCTTCTTCACAACAACGTAGTCACCAATTCGAATGTCTTTTTCACGAATTAAATCTTCGTTATGTAGAGAAGCACGGCGAACAATCGTACCAGCAACTCTCACTGGCTCTAGCTCTGCAGTCGGTGTTACAACCCCTGTTCGGCCAACACTTAATTCAATGCCTGTTAATCTCGTTACAACTTCTTCAGCTGGGAATTTATAAGCAATCGCCCATCTTGGACTCTTCGCTGTAGTTCCTAGACTTTCTTGAAGAGCAACATCATCTACTTTTATAACGATTCCATCAATCTCATAATCAAGATGCGGACGTTTTTCTTGCCATTC
This sequence comes from Bacillus sp. FG16, assembly GCF_057809515.1. Lineage (NCBI taxonomy): Bacteria > Bacillati > Bacillota > Bacilli > Caryophanales > Bacillaceae > Bacillus > Bacillus sp. FG16. The sequence continues at coordinate 9,540 of NZ_JBMDKC010000063.1, read as the reverse complement.
TTCTACATAAGCTATAACCTCTTCGATTGTTTCACATGTACGGCGATTTGGATTTGTCTTAAATCCGAGTTCACCTAAGAAATCAAGCGATTCACTGTGCGATGGAATTGTTTTTTCTTCTACATTCGCAAGACCATACACAAACATAGATAAGTTACGCTTTGCTGCAATTTTTGGATCAAGTTGACGTATTGAACCTGCTGCTGCATTACGCGGATTCGCAAATACATCTTCTCCATTTTGCTCTTTTTCTTCATTTAGTTTAACGAATGAACGCTTCGGCATATAAGCTTCGCCTCGTGCTTCTAACGTTACTTCTTCATTTAAACGAAGTGGGATAGCTTTAATCGTTTTTAAATTTTGAGTAATATCTTCACCCGTTACACCATCACCACGTGTCGCCCCTTGAATGAAGCGTCCTTTTTCATAATGAAGCGAAACGGCAAGCCCGTCAATTTTTAATTCACATATATATCTTACATTCGCATCATCAATTCCTTGACGTACTCTTCTGTCGAAATCACGTAAATCACCTTCGTTAAATGCATTTCCTAAACTTAACATCGGTGACTTATGTGTTACTTTTTCAAATATATCAAGAATAGTTCCCCCAACGCGAACGGAGGGAGAATCTTCACTCATAAACTCTTGGTTCTCTGCTTCTAATTTTATAAGCTCCTGCATATCACGGTCATATTCCGCATCAGAAACAGAAGGATTGTCTAATACGTGATATTGATAATTAAATGTATTTAACAAATCACGCAGTTCTTCTATACGTTTTTTTGCTATCTCTTTTGACATATCCTCATTCCTTTCTATTGTTTCGTCACAGGTGCAAATTTTGCTAACAAACGTTTAACACCAATCGGGCTTGGGAACGCAATATCTAATTCTTTTGCATCACCTTCACCTTTTACACTTACAACTGTACCGATTCCCCATTTTTGGTGGGAAGCTTTATCGCCTACTGCCCAGCCAATTTGCTCACCGCCTGTCGTCTTAGCTGCAGGACGCGCGAAAGCTGAACGAGAGCGTGTTGCGGTTGTCGTTGTCATTTTACTACTACTTGCTGTTCTGCCTTTTGCACCAAACGAATTTTCACGCTTCGGCGCTGTTTCATTTAATGATTCCACTAGTTCTGCCGGGATTTCTGTAATGAAGCGAGACGCAGCGTTCATACTTGTTCTACCAAATAAAGTACGCATTTGCGCATTAGATAAATATAGCTCTTCTTCTGCACGAGTAATACCTACATAAGCAAGACGACGTTCTTCTTGCATTTCATCCTCTTCCATTAGAGAACGAGTATGAGGGAATATCCCTTCCTCTAAACCAACAATAAAGACAACCGGGAACTCTAATCCTTTCGCTGAGTGCATCGTCATTAAAATAACTTCTTCACCAGCAGTTGGGTCTTCATCTACACGATCAATATCAGCAACAAGTGCTAAATCTGTTAAGAATGCAACAAGGCTCTTATCTTCACTTTGAGATTCAAATGTTTGCGTAACAGATAAGAACTCGTCTAAGTTTTCTAAACGACCTTCCGCTTCTAAAGAACGCTCATTTTTCAACATATCGCGATAGCCTGTTTTTTCAATAACTTCTTCTACTAATTCTGTAACAGATAAATACTCTTGCATATTTACCCAGTTGTGTAATAAACTTGCGAATTCTTTTACTGCCTTTGTAATTTTTGCACTTACTCCAACATGCTCTATCTCATCAAATACAGCAGTTAATGAAATTCCGTTTTGCACACCGTAATTAATAATTTTATCGATAGACGTCGCACCAATACCACGCTTTGGCATGTTAATAATACGTGCAAAACTAATTTCATCATCTGGATTACCGATTAAACGTAAGTACGCCAAAATATCTTTAATCTCTTTACGGTCGTAGAACTTAGTTCCCCCAACAATTTTGTACGGAATGTTAGATTTAAGGAAAATCTCCTCGACCATACGAGACTGAGCATTCGTACGATATAGCACTGCAAAATCAGTGTATTTTCGTTTCCCCATTTGAAGATCGTCACGAATTTTTTTCGCAACAAAATATGCTTCGTCCTTTTCAGTTGCAGCACGATAATACGAGATTTTACTTCCAACTTGATTGTCTGTCCATAATTTCTTCGGTTTACGATTCGTATTTTTTTCAATAACAGCATTCGCTGCATTTAAAATATTTTGTGATGAACGATAGTTTTGTTCTAACAAAATTACCTGTGCATTCTCATAGTCTTTTTCAAATGACAAAATGTTAGAAATATCTGCACCACGCCAGCGATAAATAGACTGGTCAGAGTCACCTACAACGCAAAGATTTTTAAAACGTGCTGCCAAATGTTTAACAAGAAGATATTGCGCTTTGTTCGTATCTTGATACTCATCAACATGAATATATTGGAACTTACGCTGATAAAACTCTAATACTTCTGGAACACGTTCAAATAGCTGAATCGTCGTCATAATTAAATCATCAAAGTCTAATGAATTATTTTTCAAAAGACGTTTTTGATACTCTGTGTATACATCGCTCGTTAATTTTTCATATGGATCAGCCATTGTAATTTTTTTTGCATATTTATCCGCAGATAACAGTTCATTTTTCGCATTACTAATACCCGCTAAAATAGAGCGCGGCTCAAATTTCTTCGGATCAATATTGCGTTCTTTCATAATTTTTTTGACTACAGTTAGCTGATCACCTGAATCTAAGATTGTAAAGTTACGATTAATACCAATACGATCGATATCGCGTCGTAAAATACGTACACACATAGAGTGGAACGTCGAAATCCAAATATCTTCTGCTTCTGGTCCCACAAGTTTATCAATACGCTCGCGCATTTCACGAGCTGCTTTATTTGTGAAGGTAATAGCTAGTACATTCCATGGTGCTACACCTTTTTCACCAAGCAAATACGCAATACGGTGTGTTAACACGCGTGTCTTACCACTACCTGCACCTGCCATTAGTAGAAGTGGTCCATTCGTTGTTTGTACTGCTTTTTGTTGCTGTGGATTTAAACCGTTTAATAACTTATCTGTCATACCCATATACGCCTGCACCTACTCTCCTTTTACTGCTTTAACTGTTTTTAATGCGGATTTTATATCATCATAAATAATATTTCCAACGACTACTGTATCAGCATACTGTGCCATTTCTTTCGCCTGTTCTGCATTAGAAATACCACCGCCATAATATAACTTGGCTTGTTTCAATTCTGCTTTTACATTTTTAACAAGTTCAACATCTCCATACGTACCGCTATATTCTAAATAAAATATCGGTAAATGTAATAACTTGTCCGCTAAACGCGCATATGCAATAACGTCATCTTCTGTTAAATCACATTTTGCATCTGTAAGCTGGGCTACTTTCGCTTCGGGATTTAAAACACAATACCCTTCCATAAAAATTTCGTCCCAGTCCATAATATCCCCAAATTCTTTCAATGCCTCATGATGAACACCTGTTACCCATTCTACTTTTCGGCTATTTAAAACACTTGGGATGTAATAAAAATCAAATCCTGGTGTAATTGCTTCTACATCAGAAACCTCTAATACACAAGGAACTGCATATCTACGAATGCTAACTAGCATGTGTAATACGTTATCAATTGTAACTCCATCACTTCCGCCTACAATAACAGCATCCGTTCCAGACTCACAAATCATTTCTAAATATTCATCGCTTAACTCCTTATTTGGATCAAGCTTAAATACATGTTTCCATCCGGAAATATCGTACATGAAAACACCCTTCCTTTTCTCTAGTTATATCTATAGTTCTGTTTAAAATAACAGTTAGTTTTTATCTTGTTTTTTTAAAATAGCTATTAAATATTTTTCAAAAAGAAGGATTTAATTTCACCTTCTTTTTATGCATTCTTTCATTATAACAAAAAAAGCTACTGACACACACGCCGATTCCAACATCTTTTTCAACGTCAAATGTTGGATTACATATCCCAAAAATCACACGGGATACTAATAAGAGAAGTAGTATTTACTATTTCAATTTTCATAAAAAGGAGTGTTTTTCTAATGAAGCAAAACATCGGGACAATAAACGCTCTAATTCGAATTACACTTGGGCTTGTCCTCTTCGGATGTAGTGCAACTAAACTTGTACGCAAGCCGTGGTGCACTTGGGCTAACATTTTTCTATGGATTGGTGCAATGAAAGTTGCAGAGGGAATTGTTCGCTTCTGCCCTATTGTTGAAGCGTGGAAATTTGGAAAATACATGAATATGGGCGCATTTAAAATGCCTGGCATGAATTTTGCTGAACAAGGACATGCTAAAGAAGAAGTGAATCAAACTTCCGCTCATGACAAGCCAAAGTCAAAGGGAAGTTATGACGCTTCTGACAAAGAGATTGAGTCAGCGATTGAAGAAATAATCCTGGCAAAACCGCTTTGAATCATTTGTCACGATGCAAGATGCTCTCAAAGGGACTTAGCTGCTGCAGTGGGCGGTTAAGTCTTCTTTATTTTACCATAAAAACAGAACGTACATTCCCTTTTTAAAATTAAAATGTACATAAAAGATATCAATCAATAAATTTCAGAAAATTAGGTGCATATCTCTTGCTTAAAATGATATAAAAGTGATATCATTTTTATATCAGGAGGCGATCATATGAAAGAAAAACAAGTATTTTATGTAAATGGTTTTCTCGGTATTATTGGAATTTTGATTTTAGCTGCTATCGGTGTATTTTTCCTTGCACAAGAAATTTTCGTAGGAGCAGCACTAACTATTATATTAGCGGCAATTCTCGCTACAGGTATCGGTATTGTTCAACCGAATCAAGCAAAAGTTATTACGTTCTTTGGTAATTATTTAGGAACAATTCGTCAAAACGGTTTATTTTTAACAATTCCATTCGCATTCCGTCAAACTGTATCGTTACGTGTTGAAAACTTTAATAGTAAGAAATTAAAAGTAAACGATGTTGAGGGAAATCCAATTGAAATTGCAGCTGTTATTGTATATAAAGTAGTTGATTCTGCAAAAGCAATGTTCGGTGTTGAACATTACGATCGATTTGTAGAAATTCAAAGTGAAACAGCAATCCGCCACGTCGCAACAAAATATCCTTATGACAATTTCCAAGATGAAACTTGCATTACGTTACGCGGGAATACTGAAGAAATCTCTGAAGAATTAAAGCGTGAGTTAGAAGCGCGCCTTGAAATCGCTGGCGTAGAAGTATTAGAAACTCGTTTAACACATTTAGCTTATGCAACAGAAATTGCCCATGCGATGCTACAACGTCAACAAGCAAAAGCGGTATTAGCTGCTAGAAAAGAGATTGTTGAAGGTGCTGTGAAGATGGCGAAGGATTCAATCCATATGTTAGATGAGGAAGGCGTACTTGAATTAGATGACGAGCGTAAAGCGAATATGGTAAACAACCTATTAGTTGCCATCGTTTCAGATAAAGGTGCGCAACCAGTTATTAATACAGGAAGCCTATACTAAGGGCTATAAGTAATTATGGCTAAAAAGAAAAGCTTTCCATTACGTATTGATCCTGAATTACACGCAGTCATCGAAAAATGGGCGAATGATGAGTTTCGTAGCGTCAATGCACACATCGAGTATTTACTTCGAGAAATGGCAAAGCAAAAAGGAAAATTGAAGAAAGATAAAGATGCATGAACAAACAGCCCACTGAATTTTCAGCGGGCTGTTTTTATACAAAGCAAGTCATCAATAAACTTGCTTAACGCTGCTGTTCTCACACTATCTTTCCGATAAATAAAATAAGTCGGAATAAACCTGTTTTCATGTACTAACGGTGTATGAATAAGTTCTTTATGGCTATCAAATTGCTCTGCTACTTCACGTGGTAACATAGACACCCCAAGTCCAGCTTTTACGCATCCAATAATACCGTCTAAAGAATTTAATTCCATTATTTTTTTTGGAACAATCCCTTCAGATAGTAACCATTCTTCTAAAACTTTTCTATAAAAACAACCTGATTGAAAAACGATAAAAGACTGCGATTCCGAACATCCGTTATCCCACAAAACATTCCGCTTTGAAAGTAACATCATTTCCTCTTGGAATACTTCTATCTTTTCTAAAGCTGGATCATCTATACAATCAGCTACAAATGCCCCCTCTATTTCATATAAAAGTACCTTCTTCGTTAATTCTTCCGTATTGTGCGTTTGCAACATAATTTCCACTTCTGGATAGCGCATATGATAATTAGCTAAAATCGTGGGCAATCTAACAGCTGCTGCTGTTTCCATCGCTCCAATTTTCAATACTCCTCCAGGCTCCGCTGTATGTTTCACTTGCCTTTTTGATTCATTTAATAATTGAATCATTTTTTCAGCGTATGTTAACAACTTTTCTCCGGCTGGTGTTAATGTAACTCCATCTCGATGCCTATAAAATAATTGTGTTTCATATTCAGCTTCTAGCCGTTTTATTTTTGCTGTTATGTTTGATTGAACAAAATTCAACCGAATAGCTGCTCTTGAAATACTTTTCTCCTGCGCGACCATATAAAAAGCTACAAAATCTTGTAAGTTCATTCGTTCATATCCCTTCGTTCATATCATTAATTTTGATATTACATATAAAAAATCAGTATTTTACGCCCCATATATATTCCTCTATCATATATATTAGAAGATATTTCAAGAAGGGAGATTATATGAACGAGACAAAAACATGGAAAATGATTATAGCTGGGATATGTTCTTTAATAGCTGTCATGGGTATTAGTCGGTTCGCCTACACACCGATTATTTCTTTTATGGAAAAGCAAGCCCATATAGAAGATGACCTCGCTGGATATTTAGCATCCAGTAATTATCTTGGTTATTTACTTGGGGCATTCTTTATTGGATTCATTACGATAAAAAATCGTGAAAAAATATTACACCTCTGCTTATTCTTCAATGTTCTTTCAACTCTTTGTATGGGCTTAACCTCTTATATCTTTTTATGGTTTCCCCTTCGCTTTATCGGTGGTTTCACAAGTGCAATTGTATTTGTTCTTGCCTCTAGTATTGTTTTAGATTATTTATTTCAAAGTAATAAAGTCATGCTAGGTGGCATGATTTATAGCGGTGTTGGAATTGGCATTATTTTCTCTGGAAGTTTCGCACCTTTATTCAACTCAATTTGGAATTGGCAAGGTGCATGGATTGGGTTAGGACTTATTAGTTTTAGTTTAGCTATCCTTGTATGGAAATGGTTAAGAGAGGACAGTAGACGTACTATACAGCAACCAAAAAGTACTATACAAGCTACATCTCATAGAAAAAACTATTTATTTTGGCTTATTTTAGCTTACGGATTCGAAGGGTTTGGCTATATCATTACAGGGACCTTCCTTGTCACCATTGTAGAAAGAATTACACTATCACCCTTCTATGCATCTTGTAGCTGGATTATTGTCGGTATTGCTGTCATCCCATCTAGTTACATTTGGTCCACTGTTGCTCGGAAGTACGGACCAACACGAGCTCTTACATCCGCCTATATGTTACAAATTATAAGTGTACTTTCTCCACTCCTTATTCCAAACCTTTTTGGGGCATTTCTAAGTGCATTCCTTCTAGGTGCTACATTCGTCGGAATTACAATTTTAACAACTACAGAAGCAAAACGAATAAGACCGAATGAAAGTAATAAAATCATTGGTTATACGACAGGTGTTTATGGGATTGGCCAAATTATCGGTCCAATCTTTACAGGTATTATTGCAGAGCAAATGCAAAGTTTTTCCCTCCCACTCCTTGTCGCTGCTCTTACGTTAATTATCTCAATACTGCTATTATTAATTGGAGAAATAAGATGTAAGCAGGTAGAGAAAAAGTGTATATAGATACAAATAGTTTATAATCTCTTGAAAAGATTCAACGTACTATACTCTATTTCCTATAAAAAAAGAAGCTAACATATGTTAGCTTCGCGTAATCTCATGCCCAATCGCACGATATCCTATATCACTACGATAAAATAAGCCATCGCTTTCAATCTTTGCGATTTCTTTATACACTCTATCTTTCGCTTCTTGTAAGTCTTTCGCTTTATAAGCAATAAATAGTACACGGCCACCATTTGTTACAAAATCCCCATGCTTCATCGCTGTACCTGAATGAAAGACAATAGCATCTTCTAAACGATCTAATCCTGTAATAATTTCACCTTTTTTATACACTTCTGGATATCCTTTTGAAGCAAGTACAACACCAATTACTGCTTCCTCTGACCACTCTAACACTAACTCACTTTCATCTAATACAGCGTTACATACATCAACTAAATCATTTTCTAAGCGAGGTAATACAACTTCTGTTTCAGGATCACCAAAGCGTGCATTAAATTCAATTACCTTTGGACCGTCATTTGTTAAAATAAGCCCTGCATATAAAATCCCTGTAAACAATCGATTTTCTTGGATCATTGCTTGAGCAGTTGGATGTAATACGGTTTGAATCGCTTCTTGAACTGCTGATTCTGGAATTTGTGGTACTGGAGAATATGCACCCATTCCGCCTGTATTTGGGCCTTTATCAGCATCAAAAGCTCGTTTATGGTCCTGAGCGATTACCATCGGATGTACAGTTGTTCCATTTACAAATGCCATTAATGAAAATTCTTGTCCATCTAAAAACTCTTCAATAACAACCTTCTTACTTGCCGCGCCGAACTTCACATCTTGTAGCATTTCTTTCACAGCTTGTAATGCCTCTTCAAGCGTCATTGCTACCGTTACCCCTTTACCAGCAGCTAATCCGTCAGCTTTAATAACAATTGGTGCACCAACTTTTTGAATGTACTGTACTGCCTCTTCATAATCTGTAAAAGTTTCGTACGCCGCAGTTGGAATATCATACTTTTTCATAAGCTCTTTTGTAAAAGCTTTACTACCTTCAATAACAGCAGCCGCTTTATTCGGACCAAATACGCGAAGTCCCTCTTCTTTAAAACGATCAACAATTCCATTCATAAGTGGAATTTCTGGTCCAACGAAAGTTAATTCCACATTATTCTCTTTGGCAAATAAAACTAATGCATCAAAATCATTTTCATCAATATCAACTGGTATTGCAACATCTCGCATACCTTCATTACCTGGTGCTACATATACCTTTTTCACTTTTGCAGATTGTGCAAACTTCCAAGCTAAAGCGTGCTCACGCCCACCGCGGCCGATTACTAAAACATTCATATTTCATCCCCCAATAATTAAATAAGTACAAACTAGAAGCTATGCTCCTAGTTTGCTTTTTCATATCAATAAAAGGTTATCTCGACCAGACTTTTTAAACATCCATATCAATAAAGGTTTAAAAAGGAGGATTAAGAGAACCGAGCAGGTCTAGGCGCATTTGCCAGGAGGACACGGAATGTAGTTTTCCTACATGAGTACCGCACTGGCATTGCAACGACGACATGCGAAGGTTATCTTAACCGGACTTTTTAAACATCCATATCAATAAAGGTTTAAAAAGGAGGATTAAGAGAACCGAGCAGGTCTAGG
>NZ_JBMDKC010000062.1:0-34097 GCF_057809515.1 Bacillus sp. FG16 | reverse complement strand
CTACACATGTATGACTACCAATATATCCTGCTCCACCTGTTACAAGTATTGCCATGAGTATACCTCCACTGTTATAACTTATTAACAAAAAGAGGCAATCACAACAGAAATGATTACCCCTTTAAACTTCCTTTTTACTTAGCAACGAAATAATCAGTTACATATTTCGCCCAAACATCATGCCCTTTCGCACTAGGGAAACCAAACTCTTCTTGTAAGTATGGTAAAATTGCTTTTGTCGATGCATCAGGCCACGCTCCCCAATGATCAACATATGTATAACCATTTTGCGAAGCAAATTGTTTTAATGCCTCAATTGCTTTCGGGTAATTCTTCGCACCATAAACTGGATTTGATGGTTGAATCATAATCGTAGCACCTTTTGCGCTAGTAGAAAGTGATTGAATGAACTTCTGTGTATTCGCGACAGAGTTTCCATTGCCAGTTTTACTATTATCAGTAATGAATGGCGGCTCAAATAAAATCACGTCAGGATTACCTTTCGCAATCTCCTTATCACGTTTGTTTTCAATTAATTCATCCGTGCTTTCACCTTTATATTCTTTTACCGTCACATTCCATAAACCTTTACCGTAAGCAGTTTCTAAATTAGTTGTTAACTTATTTGTCCAAGCATCTTTTTCAGATGAAGAAGCTTCATCACCAACAATAACAAGATTTACTTCCTTTTTCTCCGCAGCAGATTTCTTTAACTTCTCTTTCACTGCATCTGGTAAGTTTTTCGCATACGCTTCATTAAAAGATGACTTCGCATCTTGTTGTTTCTCTTCTTTCTTTGCTCCGCTATCTTTCACTTCAGCCTTTGTTTTCGTTACTTCACTCGTCTGTCCTGTCGCCTTTGCAACTTTCTTATTCCAGTACAGTTTACCACTTACAACCGAAGCAACAAACAATACAAAAACAACAAGAACAAGTACTGCTTTCTTATTCATTAATTCACCTCATCTATTAATCTCACAACATATAATATTAATATAAATTCATGCAAAAATAAACCCAACTCCTTCCAAAGGAGTTGGGTTATTACATATTAATTAGTCAATTCAAGGTGTGCTCTTAGCTTATTCGTCAAATCTTGTTTCGCTGCCTCTGGAACATAGTAGTACCAAATACCATCAGCGGCTTTGTGGCCATCGCCAGAAATTTGGATTTCTTCACTATTCTCCATGCAATCTTTATAGTTCTTTTGAATCTCAAACATTTGCTCTTGAGTTAAACTTGTTTTAACATTTTTCTCAATTGCTTTTAATACATCACCATAGCTTGCTAGAGAAGATACATTGGCACCTTTTTTAATTACTGCTTGGATGACTTGACGTTGGCGCATTTGACGACCAAAGTCACCACGTGGATCATCGTATCTCATTCGTGAATAATGTAATGCTTTAGTACCATCCAAATGAATATTACCTTTTTCAAAGTGAATATTTTCATATTGGAAATCTAAATCATTATTCACATCCACACCACCAACAGCATCAACAATATCTTTAAAACCAGCCATATTTACCTCTATATAATGATCTACCGGTATATTTAAAAAGTTCTCTACTGTTTTAACTGCCATGTTTATACCACCAAAGGCATAAGCATGATTTATCTTATCTTTTTTTCCTTTACCGACAATTTCTGTGTAAGAATCCCTTGGTATACTAGTCATCTTCATTGATTTTTGCTTAGGATTTAAAGTAAATAGAATAAGTGAATCCGATCTACCAGTTTCATTTTCTCTTTGATCCACTCCCATCATTAAAATTGAAATGGGTTTCTGATCTGCTATATTTACTTTTTCTTCACGTTTATCCGACTTCTCGCGATTTAATGGCTTATGCACAGCATCTAATGTTTTAGTTACATCGGAGTATATATAATATGCAAAGCCCCCACCAACAAGTAAAACACTACCGACTATAACCAAGGTCCACAATAAAAATTTTTTCTTCATTTTCATACCTTCTTTTTAAATATTGTACAAAACTTCAAATTACAGCGTTAATAATGTATCAATTCGCAATCAATTATACACTATAACATAACGTAACAAAAATCTCTTAAAATATTTACGCTTTATGGACTGTATTTTCACCTATTGAATTTTTCTTTATAACTATTGAACTACAGTGCACTAAATAAAAAATCACCAGAAAAATTATTAAATCATTATCATAACCTACATATTGTAAAGATGTTACAGCAAACCATGAAAATAATAGAATAATCCTATTATATACTTTTTTAGAACGCAATCTATATGATTTATAATAAAAAAGAAGGATCCATCCATAAAGAAATGTTCCCACGATCCCGAAATCAAGCAACATATTTAAGAAAACATTATGCATATTATTTTCTCCAATATAGTAATACGCATATTTACTTAAAAAGCCCGCTGTACTTAACAATCCATTTCCTATTAAATAGCTTGTTTCAAAAAAGCGATCCATGAAAGTATTCCAATATATTAAACGGATATAACCACCGTCTGTAATATCAAAATTAATACGAAGTAAGTCATCCAACTTTACAAATACAATACATACTCCCATTAATATAGGCACTACAGAAAATGCTTTTACATATGTTTTATCTGACTTCATAATTTTAAAAATTACATATATCCCCAAAGCTCCAAAATACGTTAATTGCGCTGTTCTGCTTAAACAAAGTATCGCATTACAAACGGATAATGCCAAAATCGTCATATTTCCCTTTGTAAATTTGAATTTATTAATAATAATATAAAAATAACAGATTTGAGCCAATACTATTTTAGTAGCTAAAATATTTTTTGAATAGTTCCCCCAAAAAAGAAGTTGTGGGTTTTCTGTAATTCTATATGCCGTCATTGAATCTGATGTATTTAGTACTAAAGAAAATAAATTTAACTTATAGTATAAAAATATATATTGTACAAAACTAATTATGATAATTATCTCAAATACTATTTTTAATCTTTTCCAAAATAATTCATCCACAATTTTCTCACTACTGTTTAATACTGTAAAGAAAAATAGTAAATTTATTATCATCTTAAATAGCATTTTTAAATTATCGGATGTATATTCATTTTGTATTATAAAAATTATAACACTCCACAATAAGAAACCTAAAATTACCAAAGTCCATTTTTTAATTTTATATTCATGATTATATAAAAATATAATACTTGTACCTACAACGAACAATCCGAATATAATGGGATATACATTAGAATTAATTATAAAAATAGACAAAACACTCATATAAAAAAGCAATTGAATTGTATTTTTCGCTTGAATTTTCATTATTATTCTCTCTCATTTTTAGTATAATCTGAAAAACCCTTTACCCTACAATATACAGAATTCCATCCTCTCAAAATTTTATTCTTATTTAAAGTCATCAATACACCTACTAATTTTAACATATGATACACTAACACCTTAAAAAATAAAACAAGTGTGTGGAAGTCTAAATTAGATTTTACAAAACCTCCAAATCCTAACGAGTAACTTTTAACTTTCTCCACACTTATATCTTGATTAGGATGTGGATGATAAACTTCAATTTTAGGACTGTATATAACTTGTGAAGATCTCGTATATCTGTATACAATATCTGTGTCCTCACAGGAACCAAAATAGGTACCTACTCCTAGCTTTTCATTAAATCTATATATATCTTTTGAATTCCTTAGAAACATAGTAATAGAAGAAACTTTAGTAAAGAAGTTGTTTTTTGTAATATTTACGGTTTGTTTTGACCATTTACGTATTACATCATTTCCCGATTTATCAATTATCCTTCCTAAAATCAAATTAGAATCAGGATTCTTTTGAAATGCTTCTTCTACTTCCTTTAAAGTATTAGGGTAATATTCGCAATCATCATCCGGATAAGCAATATATTCACCTTCTGCATATTCCAAACCAATATTCCGATTATACGACAAACCTTTTATATTGCTCTTAACATGAACAATATTCAAGTGCGTATATTCCAAAATAATTTCTTCCAAATTAATTTTTTCTACATCATTTTGATCTACAATTATAATTTGCACTTCTTGCAAATCATAATCTACTTGTTTAATACTTTCTAAGAACAATCCAATTTCTTTATCCCGACCTTGTGTAGCCATTATTAAAGAAAATTTATATTTCATGATAGCCCCCTAATTATTTCATATAAGCTGATAATTTTCTCTTTAACGGCACAGGAATAATTTTGTGAATCTTACCTAATTTATAAGCTACTAATTTCACTGCATTTTCAACCGTTGCATATACAAGCATTTTCTTATTCTCTTTCCAGAGGAAGTTTGCTTGTTTTTTTATCATCCTTGCCCCTTCTTTTTCATTAGATACATGCTCTAATAAATAATTTGTTGATTCAAATGCCATTCCTATATCAAAATACCTCTTAAATTGTTGTTTTAGGTTATAATTATGCGAATGAAAGACCTTCGCTGTCGGGGTGTATATTACATTTTTTCCGTCTAGAATAACCTTAGATGCTAATATTAAATCCTCATTTAATATTACTTTTTGTGGGAAACCATTATATGGGTCTTTAAATAATATTCTTTTATACATACAGCATACATTTGAACAGAAAAACGTTTTAATTCCTAGCTTTCCTACTTGCTCTAAGTTCTTTACAATTTTCTCATCTGGATAATTAAAACCTCTTGCAAATTGCTCTAAAATATTGGCATTTTCTTTAGGAATTTGTCTTGCAAAACAAATCAAATTATCCTCATTCTCTAATTCTTTCATAAAACTTATTATAAGATTATTATCAACTGGTATAGCATCTTGAGTCATGTATAATAAATAATCCCCTGATGCTATTTTGGCCAAGTCATTTCTGGTACCACCATGATCAAAATGCTTATTCGGTATCTCCGTAAATTTTACCTTTGGGAATTCATTCATTATTATCTCTTTTGTATTATCTGTAGAACTAGAATCTACAATAATTATTTCTAGCCCTATGCCTTCTGGAAGTTTTTGACTATACAATTTATTCAATAATGTCCTTATTTCAACTCCCGCATTGTAAGTAGGAATTAATATTGAAACTTGTTTCATTTTTTTCTCCTTTACTATATCCGTCAATTATTTTGACATTCCCAAAATACAACTCTATCAGTCAATATCAATAAATAATTACATACAAATTAAACCCTTTAGCTATATACTTATATAGTTAAAGGGTCTTTCTAAAAATCAAATTAAAAAAGTTTCTACTCAAATCGTTTATCTGTTTTCTGAAAGATAACATGCTACAGCTTTTTTCCAATCTTGTAATGGAAGAAAACCTTCTTCTTCGATTTTCTTTTTATCTAAAACAGAATATTTAGGTCGATCTGCTGGTCTAGGAAACTCTTCAGTAGTCACAGGTTTTACATTAATATCCATTTCAGCTTGCTTAAATATTTCTACCGCAAATTCGTACCATGAACATATTCCTGCGTTGGTTGCATGATAAATACCATATTTTTCAGAACTAATTAATTCAATCATAAAACGAGCTAAGTCCACCGTATACGTTGGAGAACCCACCTGATCATGTACTACACTGATTTCATCATGCTCTCTTCCTAAACGTAACATCGTTTTTACAAAATTATTTCCAAATATACCGAATACCCAAGCTGTACGAACAATAAAGAATTTATCCACGTACTGTTGCACAAATGTTTCACCTGCTAATTTTGTTTCACCATATACTCCCAATGGTTTTGTCGGTTCACTAGTTTTATAAGGCTCTTTGGCTGTACCATTAAAAACATAATCGGTACTAATGTACAACATTTTCGCTCCGATTTCTCCTGCAGCTTGTGCTAAATACTTTGTACCTAGTCCATTTACTTTATAAGCAGTGTCTGCATCTTCTTCTGCAGCATCAACATTTGTATAAGCTGCACAATGCATAATTGCATCTGGCTTAATTTTATTTATGTAAGCTTGTACAGCCTCATTATTTGTTATATCTAGCTCTTCACGATCAACACCATATACTTGTAAACCTGTATGTTCTAACTGTCTTAACACATCTTGTGCAAGTTGACCTTTTGCTCCTGTGACAATAACCTTCATTTACTTAACCTCTAATCTATTACCGTATTGATTATCAAAGTATTCTTGGTATTCTCCAGAGATAATGTTATTCCACCAATCTTGATTTTCTAAGTACCAGTTAATCGTTTGTTCAATTCCAGTATCAAAGTTATACTTTGGTGACCAACCTAACTCCTCACGAAGTTTTGTCGCATCAATTGCATAGCGACGGTCGTGTCCTGGACGATCCGTAACATATTGAATTAAAGACTCTGGCTTATCTAGTGCTTTTAAAATCGTTTTTACAATTTCAATATTAGTACGCTCATTATTTCCACCAACATTATATACCTCACCATTTTTCCCCTTATGAAGTACCAAATCAATAGCTTGACAATGATCTTCCACATGTAACCAATCACGTACATTTAGCCCATCACCATATACTGGTAATTGTTTATTGTTTAATGCATTAATAATCATTAACGGGATTAATTTCTCTGGAAAATGAAACGGCCCATAGTTATTTGAACAGCGTGTAATGTTGACTGGTAATCCAAATGTTTCATGGTATGCACGAACTAGTAAATCTGCCCCTGCTTTACTTGAACTATACGGACTATTTGAAGCTAACGGTGTTTCTTCTGTAAAGTATCCTGTGTCTCCTAAAGTACCATATACTTCATCTGTTGAAACTTGTAGATATTTTTTGATTTTTGCATTTTTTGCAGCATCTAAAAGTATTTGAGTACCTTGAATATTCGTTTGGATAAAAATATCTGGATTTGTGATACTTCTATCTACATGTGATTCCGCAGCAAAATTCAATACATAATCAAAACTTTCTTCTTCAAATAGCTGATTGATAAATTGACGATCTGCAATATCACCCTTAACAAATTTATAATTAGGGGCATCCTCAATAGCTTTTAAATTCTCTAAATTTCCTGCATACGTTAATGCATCTAAATTTACAACATTATATACTGGGTACTTTTTCACCATGTAATTTACAAAATTACTTCCAATGAATCCCGCCCCACCTGTTACTAATATTTTCATGCTGTTCCTCCTCATTTCTCGTATACAAAATTAATATCAGCTTCCGCTAATGGCATATGCTTAGTATCTTTTTCTGAAAGAATTGGATTACCTACTGGCCAATCTATGCTTAGTGCTGGGTCATTCCATAAAATCCCCGCATCATGTTCTGGAGAATAATACTCGTCCACTTTATAAGCAACTGTTGAATTAGGTACTAGTGTACAAAAACCATGTGCAAATCCTTTTGGGACAACTAATTGTCTTTTATTATGCTCACTTAAAATGACACCAACCCATTGGCCGTATGTAGGTGAACCTTTTCGAATATCAACGGCCACATCATAGATAGCACCTGTAATACAGCGTACTATTTTTGTTTGTGCCTTAGGATTTAATTGAAAATGTAAACCTCGTAATGTCCCTGCAGGAACTGATAAAGATTGATTATCTTGAATGAACTCACGTTTCAAGCCTAGTTCTTCAAATACACCTTTACTATAACTTTCCATAAAATATCCTCGGTGGTCGCCAAATACATTAGGTTCTAAAATCATCACATCTGGAATTTTAGTTTCAATAATCTTCATTCTATCCACTCCCTTATTGATAGATTGGTTGCTTCGTCTTAATTTGTTCGGCTAATTGAATTAAATATTGACCGTACTGATTTTTTTTCATTGGTTCTGCTAATACCAATAATTGTTCACGTGTAATGTACCCTTTTCGAAAAGCAATTTCTTCTAAACAAGCTACTTTTAGGCTTTGACGTTTTTCAATCGTTTCAATAAATTGTGATGCCTCTAATAATGATTCGTGCGTTCCAGAATCTAACCACGAAAAACCTCGACCAAGAATCTCCACATTCAAGTGATGTTCTTCTAAATAAACTTTATTTATATCTGTAATTTCTAACTCTCCACGAGCTGACGGCTTAATATTCTTAGCAATTTCTACAACTCTGTTATCATAGAAATATAAGCCAGTTACTGCATAATTAGACTTAGGTTCCGTTGGTTTCTCTTCAATAGACATAGCCTTTCCAGACTCACTAAACTCAACGACCCCAAAACGCTCTGGATCATTTACATAATAACCGAATACTGTTGCACCATTTTGGCGATTTACCGCATTTAATAAAAGTTTAGTTAAGCCATGACCATAAAATAAATTATCTCCTAATATTAAAGCTACAGAGTCATCACCAATAAATTCCTCACCAATAATAAAGGCCTGTGCTAACCCATCTGGAGAATCTTGTACTGCATACTCAAGACTAATTCCAAACTGCGACCCATTCCCTAATAGTTGTTCAAAACGCGGGGTATCCTGCGGTGTAGATATAATTAAAATTTCACGAATTCCAGCGAGCATCAATACTGATAAAGGATAATAAATCATAGGTTTATCGTATATCGGTAACAGCTGCTTGGAAACAGTCGTAGTAAGTGGATATAATCGTGTACCACTTCCACCTGCCAAAATAATTCCTTTCACTAAAAAACTCTCCTTTTCAACTATATAATTAATAAGCTCCCTTACGAAGTACTACATTTACAATAGTAAGGACTAGAATTTTAATATCAAAATATAAAGACGCATTTTCTACATAATGAAGCTCTAAATCTACTCTTTCTGGATAACCTACATCACTTCGTCCACTTACTTGCCAATAACCTGTAATCCCAGGTTTCACAGATAAAAAAGCATCCAGTTTATGACCGTACTCAGCTAATTCCTCATTTACCACTGGTCTTGGGCCTACAAGACTCATATCACCTTTTAAAACATTAATAAATTGCGGAAGTTCATCTAAACTTGTTTTTCTTAAAAACTGACCTAACTTCGTAATACGAGGGTCTTCATTAGGTTCTAATTTATAATTATTAGCTACATATTTTTTATATAATACTTCATTTTCTTTTAGTTTTTCTTCTGCATTTACAATCATTGAACGGAATTTATAAATATAAAACTTTTCACCATTTTTCCCCATTCTCACTTGTTTGAAAAATACAGGACCTTTATTATCTCCCCACATATAAAAGATTGAAATCAGGACGAAAATCGGAGAAAAAACTACTAATCCCACTATAGCCCCTATTAGATCCATCACTCTTTTTGAACATAAATAAATCATACTAGGCTGCTTAACCTTCTCTACTTCCGGCTCAATCGAAGTACCTACTATTTCTTGATTATCCAAGTCTACCTACTCTCCTCTATATATGTATATTTTCTTTTTTCACAAGTCCATTCATATAATCCATCAACTCTTCTTTCAGTTCTTCATGCTGAAGTGCCATTTCAATTGTTGTCTTAATAAATCCAAACTTCTCCCCAACATCATAACGAATGCCTTCAAAATCATACGCAAACACACGCTGAATTTCATTTAATCTTTGAATCGCATCTGTTAACTGAATTTCTCCACCAGCACCTGTCTGTTGGTTTTCAAGGAACATAAAGATTTCTGGTGTTAATACGTAACGACCCATAATTGCCAAATTAGATGGCGCTGTCCCTTGAGCCGGTTTTTCAACAAATTGACGCACTTGATAGCTACGATTCTTTTGTTCAACTGGGTCGATAATACCGTAACGATGTGTTTCATTTTCTGGTACCGTTTGTACACCAATAACGGATGATTGTGTACCTTCATATTGATCCATTAATTGACGTAAACATGGTGTTTCTGCTTGAACAATATCATCACCAAGTAATACCGCAAATGGCTCATTTCCAATGAATTTACGTGCACACCATACTGCGTGTCCTAGCCCTTTTGGTTCTTTTTGTCTTATGTAATGAATATTAATTTTTGAAGACGCTTGTACTTTCTCAAGCATTTCATACTTTCCTTTTTCTAAAAGGTTTTGTTCTAGTTCGAAAGAATGATCAAAATGATCTTCAATGGCACGTTTTCCTTTACCAGTGACAATAATAATATCTTCAATTCCTGATTCCATTGCTTCTTCTACTATGTATTGAATTGTGGGCTTATCGACGATTGGTAACATTTCTTTTGGCATCGCCTTTGTTGCTGGTAAAAACCTTGTCCCAAGACCAGCAGCTGGAATAATTGCTTTTCTTACTTTTTTCAATTGTAGTCCTCCTACATCTTTTTTATTTGTATACAACAATAACAAAAACCCTACCTATAGAGTTATAGTTATAACTCTATAGGTAGAGTTTCTATTACAAATAAAATTATGGGCATCTAACCCCTCCTCACGTCATACTACCGACGACAAGCGTCTAAGGTAGGCTTGAAATAAAATTTTCTACCCACAGCACGACCGAGTGCCCCCGTTGATAACGGTTAGGAGACATCACCAATTCTTTATTTAAAAAATACCGAACAATTTTTTACGACGGATTTGTTCTGGATCTTCTTTGTAAATCGCCTTCCCGCTAATTAATAAGTACGGATTTTCTTTTAAATTACTCATAACATTCATTCCAAATTCTTTTTCAATTAATTCATAGCTTTCTGCTAAATGAAATCCTCTTGACGTTGTGTTATGTGCATCTGAAGCAAGCATATGTGTTAAATTATGTTCAACAAGTTGTAATGAAAACTTTTTAATTTTTTTACCGAAATTCCCTAATAAACTACCTGCCGTTACTTGCGTTAATGCCCCTTTATTTACAAGATTATATAACTTATCTGGTCGCTCAATTAACTCGGCATTACGTTCCGGATGAACAATAATTGGAATCATTCCCTTTATACGTAGTTCGTATAATAATTGTTCTGCATAACGTGGTACGTGATTAGATGGAAATTCAATGAATATATATTTATTTGTTTCATTTAAAGTAACGATTTTACCAGCTTCATAGTCTTCTAATAAATCGCCATATAACCTGACCTCTTGCCCAGGTAAAATGGTAAGTGGAATATTATATTGTTGTAGTTCATCATTTAATTGTTTTACGTGATGAATAATTGAGATACGTTCATTTACATATTTTCCATTTTGATGGTGCGGCGTTGCGACAATTGTATGTATTCCTTCTGCTACAGCTTGTTGTGCCATTGCTAAACTATCAGTTACTGTTTGTGCACCGTCATCGATACCATGTAAAATGTGACAATGTAAATCGATCATTTATTTCATCCTCTCTCATATTAATCTTTTTTCCCTTGAATATAAGGAATATCTCATATTCAAGGGAAAAAAGGAGATATGTTTTTCCCATATCTCACTCTTTTAATTAGTTGGCACCGTAATAATAATATAAGCCTTGTTCACGTTCACAATCATTCAGAACAACACCTAACAGTTTACCTTTAGCCGATTCTAACAATCCTTTTGCTTTTACTGCTGTTTCTTTCTCTGTCGATTCACTACGAACAACAAGAATAGAAGCATCGCATACGTTTGCCATAATTTGTGCGTCTGTTACAGCTAAAATTGGTGGCAAATCAAAAATCACTAAATCGTACATACTATATGCTTGTCCAAGAAGCTCTTGCATTGATTTTGAACCTAATAATTCTGCAGGGTTTGGTGGAATTGGACCACACGCTAAAAAGTGTAGATTATCTACAGCGGTCTTTTGTACACATTTCTCTAAACGTTCACTATGCGTTAAGACGTTCGTTAATCCGAAAATATTATCTAATTGGAACATTTGATGCATCGCTGGCTTACGCATATCTGCATCAATTAATAATACTTTTTTCCCCTGTTGGGCAAAAACAACTGCCATATTCGCTGTCGTTGTCGTTTTTCCTTCACTCGGATTAGCAGACGTTATCATTAATGAATGTAAGTTCGTATCAACAACTGCAAACTCAATATTCGTTCGAATATTACGATATTGTTCCGAAATAGGTGATTTCGGTTGTTGCTGAGCAATTAATTGACGACGTTGACGATGATTCTTTTTCTTTTTAAATAAATTAAGAGCCAATTGTTTGTCCCCTCACTTTCCTTGATGATGGAGCATGTGATTTCATATTTGTTGTTTCTTCATCCATACGAGCGACAATACCTAACACTGGTAAGCCAAGTAATTTCTCTACATCTTCTTCTTTTTTTACAGTGTTATCTAGATACTCTAGTACAAATGCTAATGCGGTTGAAGCCATTAAAGCGACTACAAATATAATTGCAATATTTAATATTGGTCGTGGTTTAATTGGTGACTGTTCTTTAAAAACTTCTGCTTTCGATAATACGGTAACATTATCAACACTCATGATTTTTGCAACTTCATCTTTAAATACCTCAGCTGTGACATTTGCGATTTCACTAGCCACTTTTGGGTCTTTATCCTGAGCTGTAACGGAAATAACTTGTGAGTCTCTTTCATTTGTAACATCGAGTTTTTGAGTCAAATCTTGTACTGTTTCTTTTAAATTCAACTTTTTTTGTACTTGCTCTACAATTACTGGGCTCTTGATAATGACCTTATATGTATTTGTCAGTTGTATATTGGTTTGTACATCACCAATCTGAAGGGCAGTTCCCTCTTGTTTCTTCTGATTGACCAGAATTTGTGTTGAAGATTGATAGATCGGTGTCATAAAGAAGAAGCTAATAATAGCACTTACAATAGCTGCACCAAAGGCGATTATGAGGATCATTCCTAAACGTTTTCTTAAAATATGAAATAACTCTTTCAAACTAATTGTTTCTTCCATAAGTTCCTCCAACTTTCTAAAATTTGCACATAAGAAAAATTATAGCATATTCATCTTATATTTTTTTATTTAAATAAATTATTTAGTACAAGCTTCTAACAAACAAGTTTAATCTTACAAAATAATCTTAAATATGACAACACATTACAATGATTTCCCAAAAATTTTATCATATCATGCTTTTTACAATGTATAACTTGATAAATAATTTTCAGAAAACAAAAAAGCCAACAAGTTTTTTGTTGACTTTTTGATATTTTAGTAATAACCATACTGTTCTTTTTCTTCTCTTTTATCGTTTAAAACGACACCTAGTATTTTGCCTGATGCTTTATCTAATATTTGTTTCGCTTTTACGATTTTATCTTTCTCCGTCTTTTCACTTCGTACAACGAGTACGATTCCATCACATTTATTCGCAAGTATTTGTGCATCCGTAACCGCAAGGACAGGTGGTGTGTCGATTAATATAATATCAAACATGTTATATGCTTCTAGTAACGCCTTGTCCATCGCCCGGCTCCCTAATAGTTCTGCTGGGTTTGGCGGGATTGGACCTGCTGCCATTAAGTATACGTTCTCTATATCTGTTTTTTGAATGCATTGCATAAGTTTTGCTTGTCCTGATAATAAGTTCGTTAACCCATTTGAACTATGAATGGCAAATAAGTTTTGTATCGTCGGCTTACGCAAGTCAGCTCCAATTAGTAAAACTTTCTTTCCTTGTTGTCCGAAAACAACTGCTAAGTTTGCGATTGTCGTTGTTTTCCCGTCACCTGGATCTGCTGAAGTAACAATAATAGAACGAACATGATTATCTACAGATGTGAACTCAATGTTTGTACGAATGTTACGGTATTGTTCTGTAATACGCGATTTAGGCTCTTTATGTGTAATTAATTGTCGTAATGGTTTTCTTTTCTTTCTCCCGAACATATTCATAATCTCCTTTTGTGAAATGCGACATTTCCCTTTTCTCTCTCTTATGCTCGATTTCATACGTCTAATTAATATTCTTGCTGATTTCCCCACATTTCATCATAATCAATAACATTCTACTTTGTCTTATTTAAGTACCTTAACAATATGACAATGCCCTTATTTCTTTATTCCCTTTATCACTTATCCTATTTTCTAGATAAATAATAAAGTAAGTATATGGTAATTACCATCTATTCACAAGTTATTTTCTGATTAGTTTGCAAATTATCGTTTCATCGTTATATAGCAGAAATTAAAAAAATCCCCTTGTCTTTTCACAAGGAGATTTTTTAGTACTATCTATTCTTTTTTACCCCGCATCAACGGGCAGTAAAACCCTCACCAAAAAATTCAGATGAATCAAAGAAGTTAGGTGAGGATTAACTGCCCATAAATGCCCGATTGGTTCAACTAATAATCAGCGGTGGATGGAAAACTCCCCCTCTGATTAAAGTTTCACTTTATCACCAATCGCAAATGTAATTTCTGTCTCACATGCAACTTCCCCATCTACTGTTGCGATTGCTTTTCCTTTTCCAATCGGACCGCGTACGCGTGTCATTTCTACTTCTAGACGAAGCTGATCACCTGGGCGTACTTGTTTTTTGAAACGGCAATTGTCGATACCTGCAAAGAAAGCAAGTCTTCCGCGGTTTTCTTCTTTCTTTAATACTGCAACTGCTCCGACTTGTGCTAATGCTTCTACAATAAGTACACCAGGCATAACTGCATAGTCAGGGAAGTGTCCGTTAAAGAATTCTTCGTTTGCGGATACATTTTTAATCCCAACCGCTCTTTTGCCTTCATCTACTTCTAATATTTTATCAACAAGTAAAAATGGATAGCGGTGAGGAATGATTTCTTTAATTTGTTCTATATTTAGCATGTAACAATCGCCCCTTTTGTAATATTGGTCTTACCACTTGGACATATTGCTATTATCCCATTTTGTTTATTGTTTGTCATTACAAAGTAACATTTTATATTTAGCACAACTTCCTAAAAAAAAATGCACACACTCTATTCCATTGAAATAGTTGCACATTTTTGCAACTGACACGGAGGTGGAAAAGAGTGTATGCCCAAATTAGGGAAAGGCAATATGTATTGAAACATTATTTGCCTTAATGTCGTATTCGACTCATTATATTATAAACGTTTTCAATTAAGGAAATATTAAATTTAACCATATATATGAATATTTTACCTGTTTCCTTCATATTTCTCTATTTCCCTTCCATTTTCGCAAAAAAACAAAATAAAAAAATATAAAAACGAAAAAAAGAACTAAGGCGTCAGCCTTAGTTCTTTCAAATTATCTCAAAGCACGCTTTGGTAATCTGTCGATATTCTCTAACATAATACCTGTACCAACCGCAACGCAGTGCATTGGGTTTTCAGCAATTAATACTGGTACTTTTAGTTCTTCTGCTAGAAGCATATCGATACCGTGTAGTAAAGCTCCACCGCCTGTTAGAATAACACCGCGGTCGATGATATCTGCAGATAATTCTGGTGGTGTGCGCTCTAATACGCCTTTTGCAGCTTGTACAATAACAGCTGCATTTTCTTTTAATGCTTCTGTAATTTCTTCAGAGCATACTGTAATTGTACGTGGTAAGCCTGTTACCATGTCACGTCCGCGAATTTCAAGCTCTTCGCTACGTGCACCTGGGAATACTGTACCAACTTTAATTTTAATATCTTCTGAAGTACGTTCTCCGATTAATAGCTTATACTTACGTTTAATATAGTTTAAGATCTCCATATCAAACTTATCGCCAGCCATTTTGATAGAGGAAGAGGTAACAATATCACCCATAGATAGTACAGCGATATCTGTTGTACCTCCACCAATATCAACAACCATGTTACCGCTTGGTTGGAAGATTTCCATACCAGCACCAACTGCGGCTACTTTTGGTTCTTCTTCTAAAAATACTGTTTTACCACCTGAACGTTCAGCAGCTTCACGAATTGCTTTTTGTTCTACTGATGTAATATTTGTTGGACAACAAATTAAAATACGAGGTTTTGAAAAGAAGCTCTTTACGTCCAATTTGTTAATGAAATACTTTAACATTGCTTCTGTAATTTCGAAATCTGCGATTACACCATCTTTAAGTGGACGAATTGCTACAATATTACCAGGCGTACGTCCCACCATACTTCTTGCTTCTTCACCGACTGCTAATACTTTACCACTATTACGATCAATGGCCACAACAGATGGCTCATTTAATACAATACCCTTACCTTTAACATGAATTAATACGTTAGCCGTACCTAGGTCAATTCCGATATCTCGCGCAAACATTCCCGTTTTTTCCTCCTCGATATTCAAAATCAGGTTACACCCGAATTCTTTTCACCTAATTTCTGATTTTATCATAAATTTAACAGAAACGTAATATTCGCAAAAAGAATTCTTCTGAAAAATATTACCGAATGTGAACGGAATGTTTGCTACTGTAACATTATTGACGTACAGGCTTCTCTACATCTTCTTTTCTATACTTTTGTTTTGTTGCTTCTCCACCTCTTAAATGACGAATAGACTTATGATAATCAAGAATTTCTTTTACTTCATTTGCGAGCTCTGGATTAATCTCTGGTAGACGTTCTGTTAAATCTTTATGGACTGTACTCTTTGATACCCCAAATTCCTTTGCAATGACACGCACTGTCTTTCTTGTCTCCACGATATACTTACCAATCTTGATAGTTCTCTCTTTGATGTAATCGTGCACACCACTCGCCTCCCTAATTTGGATGTGAGAAGGGTGAAATGAGCCTCGCTGCATACGACTAAGAAGTAAGTGTGAGTGCTGTTTGTAAGCGTTAAACATTCTTGGATTTATAATGAAATGATTCACGATTTCTCACCTCAAACACTCTCTTTGCTTTGGTTTATACCATTGTATTGCCCGCACTACTGATATATGCTACATGTTCACTATTTTTGCGGACTAAGTTAAGAAAAATTACGTTTTTTTGTGAGAAATACGTTAAAACTGACTATTATGGCCAAAAAAAATGACACCTTGTATAAAAGGCGTCATTCTTCTCGTTCCAATTCTTCTTCTAACAACTGATGGTGGGGAACCTCTTTCTTACCGGCAATATAATAATATAAAGTGAATAAAACAAACAATAAAATAATAGCAGTCGACAGAACAAACAAAAATGACACAGTATCCCCTCCCTTTTGTAATATATATTCGAGAATCTCGTCATTTTTCCTTGTTATTGCAACTTTTTTCTCGAAATTGAGTATTTTTATATAAAGTGAAACTTTAATCAGTGGGTGCCATTTCCCACTGATTATTAGCTTTCACCAATCGGGCTTTTACGGGCAGTTGCCCCCCGACCTAACTTCTTAGCTTTCACTAAATTTTGAATTTGGGGTCTTACTGCCCGCTAATGCGGGATAAAAATAAAAAAATCAGCTCCCCTAGTGGGAACTGATTTTTTCACTTTATTATTCTTGTGAAGAAGAATCGTTAGATGATTCCGTAGAACCGTTTGTTGATTTTTCTTCTTTCTTCGGTTCTTCTTTTTTGTCACTAGTTGAACCGCTTGTTGATTTCTCTTCTTTTTGAGACTTGTCTTCTGTTTTATTTTCTGGTTTCGTGCTCGTTGACTTCTCTTCTTTTTGAGATTTGTCGTCAGCTTTTTTACCAGAAGCATTCGTAGCCTTTGCAGCACCTGCATCAGCTTTAATTTCTGTTACTGATTTATTTAAGTAACGTTCAGGGTTCACAGCCACATTGTCTTTACGTACTTCAAAGTGAACGTGAGAGCCTGCCTCTTTATTCATTGCACTTAGACCGGATGTTCCTAATACTTCACCTTGTGCAACTCTTGCACCTTTTTCTACTTTCACACTGCCTAAGCTTTGATAAGATACCGCTACACCATTTCCACTATCAACTGTTACAACATAACCAAGAAGTGAATCTTTTTCAGCTTTCGTTACTGTACCACTTAAAGCAGCGGCAACATTGAATTCTTTTCCATTCTTCGCAGCAATGTCAATTCCTTTGTTTGGGGAATATGTGTTGTTATAAAAGACAAGTGCTTTTTCTTGTTCCGCCTCAGTTGCTGCATCTTCATAGAATTTCTTTTGTACGACTACTTCCGCATTCGCGGCAGCTGGCATTTTCACTACTTCTGAAGATTTCGTTACTGGTACTGCTGGATCTTCCGATTGTGTATACGGTGTTGCTTGATCGTGGTTTGGAGTCTTCTTCGGATTAGCTCCTTGGAACCATAGCGCAACCATTAAGATTACCGCTGCACAAGCAATGTATAGTGCCGGAAACACCCATCTTTTTTGAAATAAATGTACTACCTTTTGCGACTTTTTATTATTTCTTCCTCGCATTCCATCATCACCTCAGCAATCATTTTGAACAATATTCACGTATCCTATACAACGCATAACTAATTACTTTTCGACAAAATTTGTAAAAATATGTATAAGAACTGTAAAATTTCCGAGGAAATGATAGAAAAAAGAAAAAACTGAGCGTTTCGGCTCAGTTTTTAGTCTAATTGTTTCTTTTTGTATACGATTAAACATACAACGAGCGATATAATAAGCCAAACTACAACATTTAATACATGCCCACTAATACTACTAAATCCCGCCCCACCTACTAAGCTGTTAAGTGCTTTTACAATATGAGATGTTGGAAGATACTCAATTAGTGTCTTAATTACTTTATTTTCAACCATCGGCTCAAATTGTACAGCTAAATACATCGTCATTAAAATAGGCATACCAATTAATGATGTTTGTGGTACAGAAGATGCAAGTAATCCAATCATTGTTCCAAGCACGATAAACAAAATAGTTCCACATAAGAATATCAATCCTACCAATGGAAGATTAATATTTAACTGATCTAAAATGAATAAATTTGCAATACAAATGACCATTGTCAGACCCGATGTTAATAAACTCTTTCCAAGAAGAACTTCAACAGAAGATGCTGGGGATAACATTAACACACGCAGTGTATGTTTTTCTTTTTCTTCTGCAATTACCATAGATTGAACAAATCCTGCGACAAATAGGAAGGCCATTATAGTAGTAGTGCCTAACATTTCCTTTCCCACTCCAAATCTGCTAAACAAAAATGAAAGTATAATTGGTAAAAATGCCATTAATAATACTTGTGAATTTGTCTTAAAATCTTGGACTTCTTTCCGAAAAATAGCTGAAAATCTTCTCATTGAAAATGTCATTATAATCCCCTCCCAGTAACTTCAATAAAGATATCGCCTAGCGTTGGTTCGTGTGAATGAATAGATAACAGTTCGCCCTTTTTCATCCATTCTGAAATACGTTTTGCGCCCAATTCATCTTTTTGCACTACTTCTTTTTGTTTATCTTTTAATACGACCTCTATTTGATCCTTAGCGTATTGCAAGCGCAGATTCTCTGGCGTATCAAGTGCTACAATTTCTCCGCCACAAAGGAAGGCAATACGGTTACAAAGCGTTTCTGCTTCATCCATGTTGTGAGTCGTTAAGAAAATCGTCGTTCCTTCTTCATTTAAGTCTTTTAAGATTTTATGAATGTTTTGTACGTTTACTGGATCGAGTGCAGATGTTGGTTCGTCTAAGAAGAGGATATCTGGTTTATGAAGGATTGCTCTTGCTAGTGTGACGCGTTGCTTCATTCCCTTTGATAGTTTCTTTACTGGTGTTTTTTTATCATCTAATAAATTTACTTGTGCTAGTACTTCATTGATTCGTTCTTTTTTACAATCGTATAAGTCACAAAATAATAGTAAGTTATCATAAATACTAAGTCTTTCATATAAGCCGCTGTTATCTGTTAAAATACCAATTCGATTGTAATCGATGCTACTTGGTCCTGTAATATCTTTCCCTAATACTCTTACCGTTCCAACACTATGAAGCAATTGAGAAGTTAAAATTTTTACCGTTGTCGTCTTACCAGATCCACTCGGTCCGAGGAATCCGAAAATCTCTCCTTGCTTCACCTCAATATTTACATTTCGAAGTGCTGTTTTTCCGTTGAAACTTTTCATTACATCTTTCATTTCAATTGCCAATGTCATTTCGTCATCCCCTTTGTTTTTTCTTCTTTATAGATGAAAGTCGCTTTAGCGCTTTTCGTTTGTTTGTTTCGCTTTTCTTGACTCAATCATATGAAAAACAAAGGGATTACGCAGTAAAATACCGGTAAAAGGAGTATTTTTACCGGTGAATGAATCGCATGTTGAGCTTATTGGAGCACTTTTTATAGCCCAATCACGCCTTTTAATTCATCCATTCGTCCTTTTGAAAGTGGAATTGAACTTTTTCTTTCGTCGTCTAAAATTAAGCTAAAACTGTTACGAGTCCAAGTAATCACTTCTCGTACTCTTTGTAAATTCACAAGATACGAGCGATGACATCTAAAGAAACCAAAACCTGTTAATCTTGCTTCTAGTTCACTTAATGTTAATGCGCATACGAAATCCCCTTCACGAACGTGAATATGTGTTACTCCGTTTTGCGTTTCAATGAAATGGATTTCCATCGGATCAAGTAAAATGATTTTATCGTTCACTTTCGCTGGTATTCTTTCTAACTTCATTTGCGGAATCATTTGAATGACTTTTTCTTCATCGACTTCTTCCACTTCCTCTTGCTCAATTTCTATCTTTTTCACACCATCGTTGTTTAATATGTATACATCCTCTGTTAACGAAAGGGCATCTGATAGAAATGATGACGTAATAAAGATTGCCTTTCCTTGTTCTTTCATTTTCATGATTGCTTTTCGAATAATAACCGTACTCTCTGTATCTACATTTTGCTCCGGTTCTTCTAAAATGACTAAATCCGGATTATGAATCATAATTCGTCCAATATGAAGACGACGCTTCTCTGAAAATGATAGTTTTTCTATCTTAACGTTTAGCTTATCTAAAAGGCCGACATATTGTACAATTTCTTCCGTACTCATATTCGATTCATAAAGACCTAGTAAAAACTTAAAGTATTCCTTCACCTTCAAACGATCATATGCCTCATCTTTCAAAAAACAAAAACCGATGCGGGAATAATTTTTCTTTCCAATTGCTTTACCTTCAAATAGCACATTGCCAGTTGAAGCTTCTTCCTCACCAATCATAATACGGTGCAACACTTTAGCTGTATGGTTATTACATTGCAAAACAATACATTGTCCTTTCTCAACCTTTAGCTCAATTGCCGGTAACTGGTTCGTCTTCCCTAATTGTTTCAACTCCAGTAGCGCCATTTCGTCTCCCCCAAATACTTTTTATCCTATTATACCAAACAATTAATGGAAAATTATGATATTTTAAACAGAAAAAATAGGTGCCAGAGTTCTGACACCTATTTCTTCACCATCAATTTCCCTTCATAATCATTCATCGTCTTTATTTCAACGCCTTTATAGTAATGGGCGACGATATCTGTATATTTCTTGCCTTCTGCTGCCATGCCGTTCGCCCCGTATTGACTCATACCAACGCCGTGACCGAAGCCTTTCGTTGTAATGATGATTTTATCTCCTTGTTGTTTCCACGTGAAATCAGAAGAACGTAAATCTAACTTTTCACGAACTTCTTTTCCTGTTAATGTTTTTCCTTGAAAAGCTACATCCTTTACGCGCTTTCCTTCCGTAAGGTCTTTAATGTTTCCAACCTTCCCGTCTGCTAGCACTTTCACACCGAGACGTTTTTGAAAATCAGCTACTGTAAATGTTTGCTCGCTCGTAAACTTTGGAGAAGCTTGATCCCACGGACTATCTACACTTTTCAAGTACGGATAATCATTTCCCCAATAGTCAGCTGCATTTTCTGTTCGGCCATTACTCGTTGAAAAGAAGGATGCTGAGATTGGTTTTCCATCATACGTTAAAACTTGTCCTGCGGTTTTCGAAACGGCTTCTTCGATTTTCTTTAAATTATTTTCGTAGTTATTACCCCATTGTTTCTTCAATTCTTCTTTACTTTTGTACACTTGATCTTTCACCGTATCTGTCACGTCCGCATTGTTTTTCTTTCCTCCGCTCAGCATACGTTGCACCACGAATGTTCTCGCTGCTAATGCCTGCGCCTTTAGCGCCTCTATTTCAAAACTGGCATTCATCTCAGAAGCTACTACACCGGTCACATACTCCTCCATAGGTAATGATTCTACCTTCTTTTGTTTCTCACGATATACAGCAACTTGAACAGCTGTATCTACTTTTCCTGGAGCTGGTATACTTTCTATCGCTGGAGGAGTTTTAGAGGCCGTTTCTTCCCCTACTTTTGCTTTCGCAAATGGGATAACAAGGGCTGCAGGTACAATGATAACGAGCGCTATTAAGAGCGCTACTGTAATAAAAAGTGGCTTTGAAAATTTCATCCTATTTTCCCCCAATATAAAAGCTTTACTCCATTCATTCTTATGGAACAACTCTTTCTTTTAGAACATACTTAAGGGGAAGAGCATAAAACGGAAATTTTCTAAATATTTTTACTGGTACGTGCATAAGTATAGAATTTATTGACTATAACAGTAATAACCCAAAAAAAGAGCCCCTATGTCAAAAGACATAGAGACTATTTCAATTAAGCGTGAAGATCAGAAACTTCTTGTTCTTTCACTTCTTCTACTTTTTCGTTTACACGTTCAATAGTTGCACCTAATGCAGCTAATTTCTTATGGAAATCTACATAACCACGGTCAAGATGTTTTAACTCAGTTACACGAGTATAACCTTCTGATACTAAACCAGCTAAGATTAATGCAGCTGCAGCACGTAAATCAGTTGCGCCTACTTCAGCACCTTGTAAGCTGTTTGGACCGTTCATAATAACAGAACGACCTTCAATTTTAATATCAGCATTCATACGACGGAATTCTTCAACGTGCATAAAGCGGTTTTCGAATACCGTTTCTGTAATCATGCTTGTTCCATCAGCTTGTAGTAATAATGCCATCATTTGTGATTGCATGTCTGTTGGGAAACCTGGGTGAGGCATAGTTTTAATATCAACCGCTTTTAACTTATCTGGGCCGATAACACGTACACCTTCGTTTTCCTCAATGATTTTAACACCCATTTCTTCCATTTTCGCTGTAATTGAGCGTAAATGTTCAGGTACAGCATTTTCAATTAAGATGTCTCCACCAGTAATTGCTGCTGCAACCATGAATGTTCCCGCTTCAATACGGTCAGGAATAATAGAGTGGTTTGCACCATATAATTTATCAACGCCTTCGATACGAATCGTTCCAGTTCCAGCTCCGCGTACTTTCGCTCCCATCGCATTTAAGAAGTTAGCTAAGTCAACGATTTCTGGTTCTTTCGCTGCGTTTTCAAGAATTGTTGTCCCTTTTGCTAATGTAGCTGCAGACATAATGTTTTCTGTCGCGCCTACGCTTGGGAAGTCTAAGTAGATTTTAGCTCCTTTTAGTTCTCCCTCAACATATGCCTCAACAAAACCGTTACCAACCTGTACTTTTGCTCCCATTGCTTCGAAGCCTTTTAAATGTTGGTCAATTGGACGTGAACCGATTGCACATCCACCAGGAAGTGCAATACGAGCACGACCGTTACGTGCTAATAATGGTCCCATTACTTGAACAGATGCACGCATTTTACGTACATATTCAAATGGTGCTTCAATGTTTAGTTCTTTAGAAGAATCGATTGTTACTTGATTATTTTCAAATACGACTTCAGCATTTAAATGACGTAATACCTCATTAATTGTGTATACATCAGACAAAACTGGTACTTCAGATAGTACATTCTTTCCATCACTCGCTAATAGGGCTGCAGCGATTATAGGTAATACAGCATTTTTTGCGCCCTCAACACGCACTGTGCCGTTTAACCGCTTTCCGCCACGGACGATGATCTTTTCCAAATTATTCCCCTCCGTGTCCTTTTTTCAGTATCTATTCACTCAATACTCAGAAGTTATGATCGGTGTGCCAACCACAATTGTATCTTTGTTGTCTGTAGAACGTATTGCTATTTGCACATTTATTTTCTCTCTATTTGTTGAAAGAGCGTCATCCCACTTTTTATTGTATGCGGAGACTGACACAAATGCTCTTTCTTCTACTTGTTCGATCGCTCTTGCTGAAAGATCTTTCAAAACCTGATTGGTTTTATTTTGCAAAACACCTTCAATCTTATCATTCAGTACACCTTGAACACAAGTGTAAATTATAGGTTTTTCACTAAAAATTTTATTCACTTTTTGAACATACTTCGGGTCCCATTTCGCCCCACTTACTTCAAAGATAATGAAAGTGTTTTCTTTAGTATTTTCTTTACTCCAAGTTACTACTACTCGTTCTTCATGAGAAGCAAACTTTTTATAGGATGTAGCTTTATATCCATCTGGAGATTGCTCTACTTCCCACTTTTGAATATTTGCCTTGTCCTTCACATCGTTTAACAACTTTTGAAACGTATGTATATTAGAAATTGTTTTTGTTTCTCTAGCTAACCATGACCATTTTTCTACTTTAGCATCATTTTTCTCTAAAGCCTTGATCATGCTCTCCATTTTCTGTTCATCGCTTATCGGTTTCATCTCTCTATATCCAACCAAAAATAAAACAACACTAAGTGCAACAATAAGAATGGCTTTAAGCTTCAATTTCATCCCCTCCTATCCCCATTGTTAACGGAGATTTGAGGTTCTATACACTTACTTTACTAAATACGTTAAACTCTTCGAATAGCCTAAATAATCAAGGAAAAAGTTACTTACAGATGTCCCAATTGCAATTGTAATTAAGATGAGTAATACTCGCGTCTGCAACACTTTTCCGGACTTCATTAAACGCTCAATGTGAATGCCCTGCAAAGCCCACCACGTAATGGTAATAAACAATAAATGCGAAACAATGGCAATCAGTGCTTGTTGCCCTAAAAGTTGTGCCAAAAAATCGACCCCTTTTTACTCAGCTACTACTTATGAAAGAATATAAAAACGATACCATAATAAGTAGGAGCCACACTTTTTCAAATGCACATAGACATCTTACATTTTACATCGTGATTTTCTTTCAAAAAAACGTATATCTACATTACAAGTTAACACAAAATAAAAAGCGCAGAGTACTGACTCCACACCTTTTATTTTCACTATTGTACCACGTTCCCTAAGAAGAAGAAATCTTTCATTAATGGAAAATATTCATAAAAGAAATTGTACCCAATCATCGGCATAATCCCTAGTATTACAATCGAAATTGCACAAAGACTCATAACAACCTTTATATTTAACGGTAACCGTATCCTCTCTTCTGTCTCTCCGGTGCGGAAAAACATTTGTTGTAAAATACGGAAATAATATACGAATGAAACAACTGTCGTACCCATCATAATCGAAGCTAGTACGTAATGTGCTGGCTCTACATGAAGCGCGCCTAAAAAGATGTTAATCTTTCCAATGAAGCCAGCCGTCCCTGGTATCCCAGCCAGCGATAAAATAAAGATTGTCATCATGATCGCTGCAAATGGTGATCTCTTATATAATCCGGTGAAAATCGTTATGTTTTCCTTATCGTTTTGTAAGATTAAGCCGTGGATAATGGCAAACGCGCCTATATTCATAAGCATGTATGCCAGCATATAAAACCACATGCTATCCAGCGTAAATGGTGATAATGCCACAAGTGGAACGAGCAAATACCCAGCATGCGCAATACCTGAATAAGCAAATAAACGTTTTATGTTGTATTGTTTTAACGCGACTACATTCCCAACAATCATCGTAATACTTGCTAGCACCGCAATATATATACTCATATGCCCATATAAAGATTGCATATCTCCTTGTATTAATACACTTGCAAAAACCATAAGGAACAAACGAATAATGAGTAGGAACCCCGCAATTTTAGAAATCGTTCCAAGAAAAGCGGTAACAGGTGTAGTCGCCCCTTCATACACATCAGGTGCCCACATATGAAACGGCACTGTGGCAATTTTAAATGAGAGACCGACTAGCAATAAAAGAAATGCGAGAGCTAGCAATAACTGAATACCACTAGCGAGCTCCCCAGTGAGTACCTTTTGCATATCTACAATGTTAGTTGAACCTGTAATACCGTATAAATAACTCATTCCGAAGAGCGTGATCGCCGTTCCAATTCCTCCGCTAATGACATATTTCATTGCCGCTTCATTTGATGCACGGCTCTTTTTTCGTATTCCTACTAAAATATAAGAAGAAAGTGAAAGTAACTCTAAACCAACGAAAAGGGTGATAAAGTCAGCACTAGAAGCCATGAACATCGCACCAAGAAGTGCCATTAAAAATAAGTAATAATATTCGCCCTTATCTTCAATCGGATTCTTCTTATCATCGCTCATTGCGATGCATAAAATGAGAGCTGTGGCGCCTAATAACAACGTTTTAAACCCTTTTGAAAATCCATCTAACACAAACGATCCGTTTAAAATATCTCCAGCTGGTTCGCTATATAGCGTAATTAATGACACAAGTGCTAATACGATGGCAGCGATCGCACCAAGAGCTACATATCTATGATTCAACTTAAAAAACAAATCACATATGGAAAGAAGGATGGCGGCGCCGAGAATAATAAATTCTGGCACCATTAGATGCCACGATAAGCTAAGTAACGTATTCATATCCATCCTACTTCACCCCCAATGTTTTCAATGTATTTTGAAGCGGATCCCCTAGTATCTCTGGCATAACTCCAATTGCAATAATACAAAAGATAAGTAGTAAGACAGGGACATACTCCCATCCATGTATATCAGATTTTGCTTCCCACTCTTTCTTTCCAAATGTCACTTGAAGTGTCGCTCTTAATACGTATACAGCGGTTAAAATGATGCCAATCACACCGATGGCAGCAATGACGGGCTCCCCTTGAAATAAACCGAGAAAGGCAAGAAATTCGCTAACAAACCCAGACATCCCTGGTAATCCAAGCGATGCCATTCCTCCTGCTAAGAAGAAGCCGCTAAGTACTGGGACACTTTTTGCGAGTCCACCAAGCGCTGTAATGTCTGATGTTCCGAAACGTTGTTCTATAACACCGAGTAAGAAAAACAGCAAGGCTGCAATTAAACCGTGCGATACAACCTGGAATAACGCCCCTTGTGTACCCGGTGCATTAAGTGCCGCGAGCCCCATTAAAACAATTCCCATATGCGAAATACTAGAGTAAGCCAGTACTTTCCTAAAGTCCGTTTGGATGAGTGCTAAAAAGGCACCATATAATAAATTAATTACACCTAATATCGCAATTAACGTTGCAACATCGTGAAAATATTCTGGGAATAGCCCTTTTCCGAAGCGAATAATACCGTACGCTCCAATCTTTAACAAAACACCCGCATGAAGCATAACTACAGCTGGATGCGCTTCTATGTGCACATTGACCATCCAGCGGTGCAACGGAAAAACAGGTAGTTTAATTGCAAAGGCAATCATTATGGAAATAAATACACCAAGTTGCAAGCTACTTGGGATGACGAGTTCTCCTTCTGCACTTACGCTTCTTAATATCTCTTTCAGCTCCACAATATTTGTTGTACCTGTTTTCGCGAACAAAATTGAGAAAACAATGAGCAAAATAGCTGAGCCAATACCGTTATATATTAAATAACTATACGCAGCCTTTTCGCTCGACAATTTTCCCCACTTCCCAATCAATAAGAACATTGGTGGCAACGTAATTTCAAAGAAGATAAAAAACAACATTAGATTTTGAGCAGCAAAGACGCCGAGCATCCCTATTTCTAGCATGAGTAACAGCATATAAAATGCTTTTAAATTTCTTTTAATAGAAAAGGCTGCAATTGCTGCGAGCATCGCTAGAAGAGCCGTCAGCACCATCATAACAAGCGACAAACCATCAATACCGAGCTCGTAATAAATAGAAAACCACCTTTTATCCACCGCTGTAAAATCTCCGAACTTAATCCATTTCACCTTTTCATCAAATAGCGACAAACTCTTTCCAGAAGCATATGTACAAGCGAGGACGATAGCGATTCCAAATGGAAGTGCCGTCCCAAATAAGCCAAGCGCCCGCACTGTACGCAATTCCTTTTTCGGTGTTAATACAAGCAATAAAATTCCTAAAAGCGGGGAAAAAATGAAGAACGTTAACAACAAATCATTCATCGTAAATCCCCTCCTGTATAGAGCAAAATAATAACGAGTACAGCGAGCGAAACCGCCGTTACGGTACCGTACACTTGTACATTCCCGTTTTGAAGTTTCGATCCAAGATTACTTGTGCCTTTAACTACGCTTCCAATTAAAACTGCAATTCCCTCGACTACATACACTTCAAATAAGCGAAGCACATGAGCGATTCCTTTCGTAATAGGGATCACCGTCATATTGTATAGTTCATCCACATAATATTTTTTTTTCAAAAGATTATAAAGCGATGTTTCCGTACCTCCAGCCCAATCTCTAGAAATTGATTTCTTGCCATATATGAAATATGCAAGAGCGATTCCCGCAAATGAAACGAGCGTCGCAACAATCATAATCCAAACTGGCCCATGCGCTTCTTCAACCTTAAACCCTACATCTTTCGTCAACCAATCTCCGAGAAACGTCCCAAACCATGGTGTATTTATATATCCTGCCACTACTGCGAGAACGCCGAGAACAATCATTGGATACGTCATAACACGGGGCGACTCATGCACATCTTCCTTCGTCTTCGCTTCCCCAGTAAAGACAAGGAAGTATAGACGAAACATGTAAAATGCCGTTAAGAATGCCGCAATTACTGCTAATACGAATAAAAAATAATTACCATTCATCCAAGTCGCAGCCAAAATTTCATCTTTACTAAAGAACCCAGAAAGGAGTGGAACCCCACTAATTGCAAGTGTACCTATCAAAAATAGCGTACCTGTTACTTTCATCTTCTTCTGTAAACCGCCCATTTTATTAATGTTTTGCGTATGCACTGCATGAATTACACTTCCTGCTGCCAAGAATAGTAGTGCTTTAAAAAAGGCGTGTGTCGTTAAATGAAAGACACCAGCTACATAACCGGCAGAACCTAACGCGAGCATCATATACCCGAGCTGGCTAACTGTAGAATAAGCAAGTACTCTCTTTATATCTGTTTGCACGAGACCGATAGAGGCCGCAAAGATTGCAGTGAAAGCTCCAACGATTGCCACGGTCTGCATCGCCACTGTACTTGCTGAAAATAGAGGGAACATCGTCGCTACTAAATATACGCCAGCTGCGACCATCGTCGCCGCGTGAATAAGTGCCGAAACGGGCGTTGGCCCCTCCATTGCATCTGGCAACCACGTATGAAGCGGGAACTGACCTGATTTCCCCATCGCCCCGATAAAAATTAATATCGCCGTTATCGTAATCATGTAAGGAGGTAAATCCCCTGTATAAATCGCCCTAAATATTGCGTCATATTCAAAACTACCTGCGTACCAAAAAATTAAAATCATCCCGATAAATAAACCAACATCCCCAATACGGGTCATAATAAAAGCCTTTTTTGCAGCAGCCTTCGCTTCTTCTTTAAAGAAATAAAAACCGATAAGTAAAAATGAGCCAAGGCCAACTAATTCCCAAAATATATAAAGCTGTAATAAATTCGTTGATATAACAAGCCCTAACATCGCAAATGTAAAGAGTCCTAAATATGCGTAAAAGGTTGGTAATCGTTCATCACCTTTCATATAACCTTTCGAATACACATGTACAAGTAGACTCACAAGCGTAACGATAAATAACATTAAAGCTCCTAATGCAGTCACTTCAAAGCCGAATGATATATCCACATCTCCAGCTCTAAGCCACACCCACTTATGCTTCACGCTTGCTTCTGAAAACCTTTCTATTAACACAAGTACCGCAAGTATAAAGGAGAGAAAGACGAAAAAAATACTAAGTACGCTGCTTCCTTCTCTAATTTTCTTCCCGAATATAATAAGTAACAAAAACGAAACGAGTGGGAAAAGCGGTATGAGCCATGCATAATCGATCATTGTTTCCTTCCCCCTTTTTCGGTCACAATGCTATCCTTTGAGCGTATCCATTTCATCCACCTGAACTGTCGTACGATTACGATATAAAGCAATTAAAATAGCGAGTCCTACCGCCGCTTCCGCTGCCGCTACAGCCATCGTAAACAGTGAGAAAATTTGACCTGTTAAATTCGGAAATAGGCCTAATTTACTAAACGCCACTAAGTTTAAATTGGCAGCATTCAGCATTAATTCGATACAAACTAATACGATTACTGTATTCCGCTTTGTTAAAGCTCCAAATAGACCGATGCAAAACAAAATAATCGCAAGTGTTAAATATGCAGAAGCCGGAACGCTACTCATTGGAATCCTCCTCTTTCTCGTCCTTTTTCGCAAGTATAATCGCGCCAACGAGTGCTACAAGTAAAATAACTGACGTTAGTTCAAATGGAATAATATATTTTGAATAGAGAAGCGTACCGATTTGAAGTGTGTTGTTTTCATGGAGAGGTAAACTTCCTTGTGTGCTTTCATTTGCAAAATCAACATTATTAACAGCGAAATACATAACCGCTCCAAATGCTACAACCGCAAAGAAGATAATCCATTTTCGAAGAGTAAGACGCGATTCACTTTCCGCGTTATGTTTCGTTAACATAATGCCAAAAATCATAATAATTGTGATTGCACCAGAGTAAAGTAAAATTTGTGCAACGCCTATAAATTCGGCTGATAAAAGAAAATACAAACCTGCAATGCTGAGAAATGTCAGAACGAGAGCTAGCA
Source organism: Bacillus sp. FG16 (assembly GCF_057809515.1). NCBI lineage: Bacteria > Bacillati > Bacillota > Bacilli > Caryophanales > Bacillaceae > Bacillus > Bacillus sp. FG16. Next base: position 3,553 of record NZ_JBMDKC010000062.1, on the reverse strand, counting down.
TCATGTGCATAACTTTCGTTAAGTTCAACATAAGAACACCGCCGATAATTGCAGACAAAGATAGTATAAAGAATGCTATAAACTCGCCATTCATGCCTTATTCTCCTTCCTGACGTTTTCGTCGTTTTCGTCAAGCCACTGCAAATTTTTAAATAAGTCATCACGTGAATATTCCGCGAGTTCAAAGTTATTTGTCATGACAATTGCCTCTGTCGGGCAAACTTCTGTACATAAATCACAAAGAATACAAATTTCAAAATTAATATCATACGTGTCGATAATTTTCCCTTTTTTCGTAGGATCCGGATGTTTCTTTCCTGTTAACTGAATACAGTCTGTCGGACAAATGTTAGAGCATTGATTACAAACAATACATTTCTCCGGATAAAATTTTTGAATCCCCCGAAAACGGTCTGGCAACGGCAACGGTTGATTTGGATAATCATACGTTACCTTCTTCTTGCTCAAATTACTTAATGTATATTTTAATCCTTTAAATAGTCCTTTCATCTCTTACTGGCACCCCCCTCATAGATTAGAAGAATAACTCCTTAATCAATGCCGTTAAGAAAATATTTGCAAGTGCAATCGGCAATAATACTTTCCATCCAAACTCCATTAACTGGTCACCTCTTATACGCGGGAACGTAACGCGGAACCAAATTAATAGAAAGACTACACTACTAAATTTCAAAGCAAACCATACCGCACCTGGTATAAATCCAAGAAACATGACTGGATTCCATCCGCCTAAAAAGAGCACTGTAATTAACGATGCCATCCCGAAGAAATATACGTACTCTGAAAGCATGAAAAACGCCCAGCGAAAACCTGAGTATTCCGTATGATATCCAGAAACAAGTTCTGACTCCGCTTCCGGCAAATCAAATGGCGTCCTATTTAACTCTGCAACTGCTGCGATTAAGAAAACGACGAAGCCAATTGGCTGTACGAAAATGTACCAAACCTTCTCCTGCGCCGCTACAATCTCATTTAAATTCAGGCTACCAGCTAGCAAAACGATACCAATTACACTCATTACGAGCGGAATTTCATAAGAAATCATTTGCGCCGCCGCACGCATCCCTCCTAAAAGGGAGTACTTATTATTCGATGCCCATCCCCCAGTTACGACACCTATCGTCGTAATACCGGAAACAGCAATATAATAAAGTAGCCCGACTCCAATATCTGCAAATTGAAATTTATCAGTGAACGGGATAACTGCAAGCACCATAAATGCTGGTGCAAATGCAATGACAGGCGCTAATATAAACAGCGGTTTATCTGCTGCTTTCGGAATACTATCTTCTTTCACTAATAGTTTTAAAACATCAGCTACCGTTTGCAGTAAACCGAATCGGCCTCCAACCTGATTTGGTCCAATCCGCCCTTGCATAAACCCCATCACTTTCCGTTCTGCCAAAATTCCATATGTAACGAAGCCAAGGACTGCAAATAGTAGAAGTACCGCTAATCCGAAAAAAATGAAGAAATTCGTCCAGCTTGAAGGTGATTGTAAGAGCGTCTCAATCATTAGCCATCAACCTCCCCAAGTACAATATCAACTCCACCTAAAATCGTAATTAAATTAGCGATATTTTCACCTTTTAATAACTTCGGTAAAATTTGCAAGTTATAAAAAGATGGCCTACGAAACTTCAAACGGTACGGCTCTTTCTTTCCGTCACTAGCGATATAACAACCAATCTCTCCGCGCGGCGATTCGATACGTACGAACGCTTCTCCCTTAGGTGCCTTAATAATTTTCGGTACTTTTGCCAGCACAGCTCCCTCTTTCGGGAACTGCTGAACCGCTTGCTCAACAATCTTTAAAGACTCCTCGATTTCTTGCATTCGGCAAACGTAGCGATCCCAAGCATCTCCCACGTTTCCAACAGGAATATCAAAATCAAAACGATCATAAATCGAATACGGCTCATCTTTGCGAAGATCCCAGTTTACCCCGGTGCACCGCAAATTTGCTCCGCTTAAAGAATACGAAATCGCTTCTTCCGGGCTATATATACCAACGCCTTTCACACGATTTAAGAAAATCTCATTACCGCTAACAAGATCATGATAACCTGCCAATTGCTCTCTCATATACGGAACAAACTCTTCCACCTTTTCAATCCAACCATCTGGTGCATCCCACTTCACACCGCCAACTCTCATATAGTTAAAAGTAAGCCGTGCCCCGCATAATTCATTTAATAAATTTATAATCATCTCTCGTTCACGAAACGCGTACAAAAACGGGCTTACCGCTCCTATATCAAGAAGATTCGTCCCCCACCAAACGAGATGGCTCGCAATTCTTCCTAGCTCCATCGCAAGTACTCGCAAGTATTCGGCACGCTCCGGAATTTCAAGCCCCATCATCGTCTCTACAGCATGGCAAATGACGTAATTATTCGTCATGGCTGATAAATAGTCCATTCGATCTGTATAAGGGATAATTTGCGTATACTGTAAGCTCTCAGCAATCTTTTCCGTCCCGCGATGCAAATACCCAATAACCGGTGTAGCTTCTTTAATAATTTCCCCGTCAATCTTAATTACGAGCCTGAACACACCATGTGTACTCGGATGCTGAGGTCCTACATTCAAAAGCATCTCTTCCGTGCGGATCATAGCTACACCTCCACATCATACGGTTCATAGTCTTTTCTAAGTGGATATCCTACCCAATCATCTGGCATTAAAATACGCGTTAAATTCGGATGCCCTTTAAATACAATACCGAGTAAATCGTACGCTTCTCGCTCCGGCCAGTCAGCCCCTTTCCAAAGCGCTGTCACAGATTCAACTTGCGGCGCTTCCCGGTCTAGCTTTACCTTCACCGCTACCGATTGTTTCTTACCATATGAAAACAAATGAACATATACTTCCATATGTGTCACAAAATCCGTCGCATGTAGCTCTGACATATAATCAAAAGCAAGTCCCTCATGGAATCGCAGTGACTCCATCACTTCATAATATTTTGCAGGATCCACCACAAGAGTTGGCACATCCTTTGACAGTTTATTAATGTAGGAATCTACTAATGCCCCTTCTCCTACCTTCTCCCTAATAGCCTCAACATACTGATTTAAATACGGCTGATTTACTGACGGTTCTTCCTGCTTCGGCTCATCCTCTTCCTTACCTTCAGCTCCCTTTGTCTTCGCTCTTGCAGCAGCTGCTGCTTTCGCTTTTGCCGCTGCAATTGCCTTTGCCTTTTCATCTCCCGAATCCCCATCACCTTGCGAGGCTTTCTGCTTCGCTAATGCTGCCGCTTTTGCCTTTGCTGCTGCCACCGCCTTCGCCTTCGCTTTTTCTTCTTCCGTTACTTCTTCTGTTCCTTCTCTTTTTTGCTTTGCTAACGCCGCCGCTTTTGCTTTTGCTGCCGCTGCTGCCTTCGCCTTCGCTTTCGCTTTTTCTTCTTCCGTTACTTCTTCTGTTCCTTCTCTTTTTTGCTTCGCTAACGCCGCCGCTTTTGCTTTTGCAGCTGCTGCTGCCTTCGCCTTCGCTTTCGCTTTTTCTTCTTCCGTTACTTCTTCTGTTC
>NZ_JBMDKC010000061.1:0-34248 GCF_057809515.1 Bacillus sp. FG16 | reverse complement strand
GCTTCAAAGGTTAGGAACTGAACAATTGTTAAAATATTAAACGTAACTTATATAGTCTGTTTTATATTTCATAGATTCATTGTCATCGTAGCTAATAAATGTGCCTGTAGTCGCATTATATAAGTAAGGGACTTTAGCTGTGTCATTCCAGTAGCGTACAAAACCATTTTTATTAACGTAATTGGCTGCTAAATCACCGTAATCATACACACCTGTGTCACCGGTAGAATAATCATCCCAAGTACCTTTAGAAGCAAGTTTCCCATCACTACCTGGTTTGCAAGGTTGATATTGTCCGTTATTTTCTTTTCCACAACTTTTCCAGCCACGTCCGTAAAAGGGTACGCCTAATACTAGTTTATCGACTGGAACACCTTCATTTGTATAAACATTTATAGCGCCATCTACGTAAAAATTCGTATTTGCTGCTGGGTCATTTGGATCCTTATATAGAGCTGCATTATGATTAGAAGTAGCTTCCCATCCGCCGTGGAAATCATATGTCATAATATTAATCCAATCGAGTATTTGAGAAATTTTCTTTAGCTCTGTATGATCAGCGTAGCGTTGGCTTGCACCTGAAGCGATTGTTAGTAAATATTGTTTGCCATCTTCAGTACCTGCTTTATTCAAAGCATTTCGGACGTCTTGAAGAAGAAGAGTGAAATTTTGTTTATCTTCAGGACGACAACTACCACCAGGAATCGTTTCAACGCCCGGATATTCCCAGTCTAAATCTACGCCATCAAACCCATATGCGCGAAGAAAAGCTACTGTAGATTCAGCAAATACTTTTCTTGTTTTTTCATCAGCGGCCATATCAGAAAAGCGGTTAGACCAAGTCCAGCCACCAACGGAAATAATTGTTTTTAAGTGAGGATATTTAGCTTTTAATCGTTTTAGTTCTCCGAAATTTCCGCAACGGGCATATTTATCGCAATCTTCCCAAGTTGTCCCTGAGCCAGGATACGATTTGGTAACATCAGCCCATGGTTCCCCGAGTACGAGAGTACCATTAGGAACCTCTTTATTTTGCAATGGTACACCAGATTCTTTACAGTTCCACGTTTGTTTATTTGGATTATCAGGATGAGTAGAAGGGTTTCCATGTTTTCCATTCCAACAAATATCCGCGAAAGCATAGTTAAGGTGAGTAAGTTTTGATGCATCAATGTCAGCAACTTGATAATTACGTCCGTAAACGCCCCACGAAGGAAAGTACCCAACAATTTTTTGACTTTGCTTTGGTGAATCTGCTAATGCGAGATTTGGAGTAATAAAATTTGTGAGAAAAAGAGGTAAGAAAAGTAGTAGAGATAGTAATAGCAGTGTAAATTTTTGAGACCTCATAGCCATTTCTCCTTTCAAAATAAAAGATATATTTAAAGGCATACGCCAATAAATCAAAATGAATCTAGACGTATGAAACGTCTAGATAAAATGATCAGACATCACGAAGTCTATACAAGGGAACTGGGGGTGATTAAATCGTAACAAATGTAAGATTTAGTGTAAACGCTTTATTCAGTTGTAAAAGACTTTCTCAATACAAAAAGGCTTGAATACAAACTATATATGAAAACGAAAGATCGGTATGGGAGGAAATAGCTCATTATAAATAAATTTGAGAAAAAATTGTATGGAGCCAATTATTAAAGACGTAGAAAGATAAGGAAATATCATGTAAAATAATAGTAAAAATATGTAAAGGAGGGAATGGTGTGGATGTGTTTTTGAACATTGCTGAAGAAAAAATTCGAAAAGCAATACGGAATGGTGATCTTGATTATCTTCCGGGAAAAGGAAAACCACTACAATTAGAAGATTTTTCAATGGTACCTCCAGAACTTAGAATGAGCTATAAAATTTTAAAAAATGCGGGAATGATTCCACCAGAAATGGAACTACAAAAAGATATATTAAAAATAGAGGATCTAATTGCTTGCTGTTATGATGAAGAAGAGAGAAAGAAATTAAGAGAAGAGTTAACAGTAAAAACGCTTCGTTTTCAGCAGGTAATGGAAAAGAGAAAGATTAAAGATAGTTCAGCTTTTCGTATGTATCAAGACAAAGTATTTCGTAAATTACGCTAAGAGGGATAAGATGACTACATTTAAAACGATAGAAGAATTAGCGACCTATATCGAAGAACAACAATTGGTACTTCTGTTTATTAAAACGGAAAATTGTGGTGTTTGTGATGTTATGGTAAGAAAAGTAAATTGCGTATTAGAGAATTATGATTACGTAGAGAAAATAGAGATATTACTACAAGACATGCAAGAGATTGCGGGGCGATATGCCGTATTTACAGGACCGACAATTTTATTATTTTATAATGGAAAAGAGATCCTTCGAGAATCGCGCTTCATTTCACTTGAAAATCTAGAGAGAACCATTCAATTATTCGAGGAATAAGGGAGGCTTTTATATGGAATTTATTATTGTCATACTATTATTTGTTGTAGTTGGAATAATCGTAACAGCAGTTCGATCGAACAAAAAGAAGGTAAATCTTACAAAACAAAATAACATTCATAATTCATCTAACAGCTCATCACCATTATTTTTCTTTGCTGGATCTGATAATGATAGCTCGCATGATGGTGGTTCACATGATTGTGGAGGGTCTTTTGGGGGAGATAGCGGAGGAAGCTGCGGTGGCGGCGGTGGTGATTGATGAAAATGCGCCTTATATAGGCGTATTTCTTTTTAAACAAACGTTTGATTAGTCGGCTTACATATGCATAAACACAGTTAAACAAACGTTTGATTAATATTTTTAACATACTAAGGGGAATGGAAATGAAAAGGGAACCGAAAGTGAAAAATAAGGGGAAAGTAGTGTTGTTTTTATTAGCTGCGGGAGGTGTAATTCTTGTTAAATTAGCATTTAAATTTGGAACAATACATATGATTCGAACTTGGTTTGAAAGTACGTTTTCTTAAATAAGGAATATAGCCTCTTGCGATAGAGGTTTTTGATTTGTTATCATTAGACTGAACGGTCGGTTTAAAGAGGTGTGAATATGAGAAGACGCGCAGAAGAGATAAAGAAAGAAATTGCATATAAAGCAGAAAGTCTATTTTCACAGAAGGGCTATGCAGCTACATCTATGGAAGAGATTTGTGAAATTACAGAGCGAAGTAAAGGAAGCATTTATTATCACTTTAAAAGTAAAGAAGAATTATTTTTATTTGTAGTGAAACAGCATACGTATGATTGGGTTGAAAAATGGAATGAAAAAGAGAAGTTGTATAGTACTAGTACTGAAAAACTATATGGTCTCGCGGAATATCATGTAGAGGACATACAGCAACCAATTTCAAATGCAATAGAGGAATTCTCTATGAGCCAAGTTGTAAGTAAAGAGATTCTGGATGAACTGTTAGCTTTAACTAGAGAATCATATGTTATGTTTGAGAAATTAATTGAAGCAGGTATACAGTCTGGAGAGTTCCGTGAAGATAATGCTCGTGATCTTATGTATATTGTGAACGGATTATTATCAGGGCTTGGAGTACTTTACTACGAGTTAGATTATAAAGAGCTGAAACGTATTTATAAAAAGGCAATAGATGTATTGTTAAAAGGAATGGCAGCTGAATAATAAGTCAGTTGCTTTTCTTACAAAATAAATTAGACCGAACGGTCGGTTTATGGAAGGAGAATGAAAGTGAAAGCTTTATTTAAAAACCGAGCATTTATGCTCGTTATGGCATCTGATATTTTACAACAATTTGCAATTTGGATTAGAAATATGGCTCTTTTATATTTCATAATGGAGCGGACAAATAATGATCCAGTTTCAGTGTCTCTATTATCTGTCATGGAGTATGCACCTATCTTTATTTTCTCGTTCATTGGTGGTGCATTAGCAGATCGTTGGAATCCGAAAAGAACAATGGTTGCTGGAGATGTGTTAAGTGTACTGTCTATTATAGGAATTGTCGTATTGTTAAAATTTGATTATTGGCAGGCTATATTTTTTGCAACACTCATTTCCGCGATTGTAGGGCAGTTTTCTCAGCCGTCATCGTCGCGTATATTTAAGCGCTATGTAAAGGAAGAAGAGGTAGCAAATGCGATTGCATTTAATCAAACATTACAGTCCTTATTTATGATTTTTGGGCCAGTTGTAGGATCAATTGTGTATACACAACTTGGCTTATTTACATCACTATATAGCTTAATCATTCTATTTTTGTTATCGGCTATCATCCTTTCATTTTTACCAAAATGGGTTGAACAAGAGCAAGTGGCAAGAGATTCATTAAAAAATGATATAAAAGAAGGATGGAAATACGTTCTTCACACGAAAAATTTACGTATGATTACGATCACTTTTACAATTATGGGTTTAGCTGTTGGATTAACGAATCCATTAGAAGTATTCCTTGTAATTGAACGTTTAGGCATGGAAAAAGAAGCTGTTCAATATTTAGCGGCAGCTGACGGAATAGGTATGTTAATCGGTGGTATTGTTGCTGCAGTTTTCGCTTCAAAAGTGAATCCGAAAAAGATGTTTGTATTCGGTATGAGTATATTAGCGATGTCATTTTTAGTAGAAGGGCTATCTACATCATTTTGGATTACTAGTTTCATGAGATTTGGAACAGGTATTTGTTTAGCTTGTGTTAATATCGTTGTCGGTACGCTTATGATTCAACTTGTACCAGAAAATATGGTTGGAAGAGTAAATGGGACGATTTTACCACTGTTTATGGGGGCAATGTTAATTGGAACTTCACTAGCTGGAGGATTAAAGGAACTAACTTCACTAGTTACTGTGTTTTGTATAGCGATGGCACTTATTTTATTAGCGATAGGGCCAGTTCTACGTATGCAAATAAAGAAAGAAGCTGTCGCTAATAAAGAGGAACTAACAAATTCGTTAGCTTCGAAATAACTATTTTAAGGGAGCAAAATTGCTCTCTTTTTTTGAGGAACTTTTGACAACTATATGAGCCAATTATATACTGATGTTGTAAAAACGATTTTACAAGTTAGGAGCAATGGTGTGAAAAATCAAATCTATGAATTACGCACTGAAAATAATATTTCACAAGGCGCATTAGCTGATAAATGCAAGGTTTCTAGACAAACGATAAATGCAATTGAGAATAATAAATATGATCCAAGCTTAGCGTTAGCATTCCGTTTAGCTGAAGTATTAGGAACAACTGTTGATAAATTATTTTTGTACAAGCAGTAGAGTCGTTCATTATAAGGCGCACCGTTAAAAATAAAAAAGATCCTCTTCTTATGAGAAGAGGATCTTTTCTTATAGCGTTTTAGTCTTTGGACTAGGTGGTGTAACGGATGTATTATTTTCTGGAACTCTAGTGAGTAAGAATCCACCGATAATAAACAATACAATAATACTAAGAACACCAGCGTTTGTTTTTCCTGTTAATTGCGTTGTAACACCGACTAATACCGGGCCCATAATTGCGGCGAACTTACCAAAGATATTATAAAATCCGAAGAACTCATTAGCAGATTCTTTTGGTACTAGTTTTGCAAAGTATGAACGACTTAGTGCTTGAATACCACCTTGAGATGTAGCAACTAACATTGCTAAAATCCAAAAATCAAGTGTCGTTTTTAAGAAATAAGCATATGTGCAAATAATGATATAAATAATGATACCGACATATAACATTTTTTACCAGTAAATGTTTCAGATAGTTTTCCATATAGTAACGCAAATGGACAAGCGACAATTTGTGTTACAAATAATATGATTAATAGATTCGTTGCACTAATACCGAGATCGGTTCCGTAAGCTGTAGACATAGTAATAATTGTATCGACTCCGTCAATATAGAAAAAGTAAGCAATTAGAAACATAAATACAGTTTTATATTCTTTAATATTTTTAAAAGTATCAGCAAGACGTTTGAAGCTCATTTTAATAGGTCTTGGATGACGCTCAATATAGTGTGTTTGCTCTACGTTTTTAAGCATTGGAATTGTAAATAACCCCCACCAAAGAGCAGTTATCGCGAATGAAATTTGACTAGCAATGCCAACTGATAAAGGGATAGTTCCTTTTTGAGCAAGAATAATAAGAGCGATACAACCGATAAAAGGAATAGTACTCCCAATATAGCCTAAAGCGAAACCTCTTGTAGAAATTCGATCCATTCTATCTTCAGAAGTGACATCTACTAAAAATGCATCATAAAAAATGTTTGCCCCAGCAAAACCAACTAATGCGAGCATATAGCATCCTAATAATAAGTACCATTGAGATGTTGGAACGACTGCTAACATACTTGTAAATACGATACCAAGTCCAAAGAAGAATGTGAAAAATCGTTTTTTAAATCCTTTATAATCAGCAACTGTGCCGAGAATAGGAGCAAGTATAGAAATTAAAAGTGTAGCGAACGAGTTTGCATATCCCCAATATGCTGTTGAAGTTGCACCAGATAGCCCGGCTTCTTTTGCAGTTGCTTTAAAGTAAATTGGAAATAATGCAGTTGTAATGACGAGCGAATATACCGAGTTCGCCCAATCGTATAATATCCAGCTTTTTTCTTGTCTGGACATTTTTTTCATATAGTGTTCCCCCTTAAATTTGTTCTACTAACAGTGTACAAAAATAAAAATTATAAAAAGAGAAACAGTGATGATTTTTACAGAACTTTTACATATATACACAGTTCTTTACAATTGGAGTAAATCCTCTACAATTGATCCGTCTGTTTCGCCTAAGTGTAAACCGAGTAGTCTAGCGATAGTTGGACCTTCATCAATAAGTCTCATATACGGGACGGTAACGCCGGTTTTTATTCCTTTTCCAGCAGCGATAAAAATTGTTTCATAGTTAGGTTTTGTTGGAGAGTATCCATGCGTACCAAATGTATATTTTTTACTAGGCGTAACATCTTTTTCAGTAATTTCTTTTATAAAATCTCCTGTATAGTTTTCAGTGAAATAATACCCCTCTTGCGCTTCTAACATAAATAAACAATTACCATCTGCACCGCAGTCTTTCGCAGCTTCATCATGAAGTATAAATTCAATTCCATTCTGTTTATTTTGCAGCAGTTCTTCAAGGAGTAGTTGTACTTCTCGAATTGTATCCGTATCATTTTTGTCTTTCACATATATATAGGCAGACCCGTCGCAACTTTGACAATAGGCCTTCCAATCTACTAATAGCCCTTTTTTATTTATAGATACGAGGCCTTTTTGTTGGAATAGCACATTTAATTGAATTGCTTTGTTTTCACTTAAAGCGCTATGGTCACCAAGAGCGATAATTGTACTCTCTTCGTATAGGTCACTGTCTTTTAAAGTTTGAATAATTTTCCCTAGCCGCTCATCATGTCTATGAATTGCAGCTATTGTTTCGTTAGATTCAAAGCCATGATAATGTCTTTGCGTGTCTAAATCAGTGAAATGTACGAACATAACATTAGGCTTTTTCGTCTGAATGGTGTGTACAGCAGAGGCGAGGACGAAATCATCCAGCTCTGGTTGTGATAAACCATTTCTTATATGGCCGAAACGACGATTTAAATCTAATTGGTATAGTGGGCTACCGCTAAATAAGGAAACTAACACTTGATTTTGCCACGGTCTATTGGGGAAAATTTCTGGTAAATTGTAATCAATGTTTGCTCTCCCAGTAACAGGCCATAGAAGGGCAGCTGTCGTTAAATTTGCTTTACGCGCTTCATCATACAATGTTGTTCCTTTTATCGATTTTCGGTACCAATGCCAATCAGGTGATTCACGTCCTGGTTGAAGTAACGTATTACTAACAACACCGTGCTTGTTAGGGTAATTACCGGTTACGATTGTTGAGTGGCTTGGATATGTTACAGAAGGATAAATTGGTTCTACTTTTTCGACAACCGTGCCCTTTTTTATTAGAGATTGGAAATGAGGTAGTTTTTGTAGTATAGGAAAATCTAAAGCTGATAAACAGTCGAATGATAAAATAATGACACGATTCGTTAATGCTTTATCCATAAAGTAATCCTCCTAATTATATAAAACCTATTCTTATATATTACTATTAATACCTAGTAATAAAAATATGTTTTCGAATAAAATTTATTGTTTATTTTCAGAAAAATTAAACATATAATAAGTATAAGGGAATCTACGGACGGAGGGAATAGTATGGACTGGTTAGATGGATTCGGTATATTTTACATCATTGGTGGCATCACAATTCTCCTTGTATTTGCTATTTCATATTTACTAAAGAAACGTTTTCCAGACAAACAGTTTGATATTATATTTGCACTGATTGTAATACTTCTTTGCTTAGCATCATTTCCTGTTACCATGATGGTTATTGGTGGGTGGGAAGGAATGGGATATGGATTTATTGGTTTCTTCGTTCTACTAGGTACACTTATTGGTATGATTGCACATCAACTTGTAAAAATCTCTCGAAAAAGCTACGTATAAAACTGTAAAAAATGAAAAGAATATATAATAATAAGAAAATTAGCTATTGTTTTAAAAAAGAATTTGTATTATGATAATCAACAAATTTATTTCGTTATAACGATGAAAAAGGACTAGTACATATTCAACCTTTTTAGTAGAGAGAGAATCCGCCAGGCTGAAAGATTCTTAAAAAGGCAATATAGAACCTGCCTTTGAGTTCTGCATATGCAGCGGGAATTTCCCGTTATCAAAAAGAGAGCATGCGCAATTTTTGTGCATGAATCAGGGTGGTAACGCCGGCAAAGCTCGGTCCCTATTTAGGGACGCGGGCTTTTTTGTATTTTCTAGAAGGAGGAAGACTGACTATGGCAAAAGAACAAGTGCAAGCCATTACGAAGATGGAAGAGGACTTTGCGCAGTGGTATACCGATATTGTAAAAAAAGCCGAACTTGTTGATTATTCAAGTGTAAAAGGGTGCATGATTTTACGTCCGTATGGTTATGCCTTATGGGAGAATATGCAGAAGGTGATGGATGAGAAGTTAAAAGAAACTGGCCATGAAAATGTATATATGCCAATGTTTATCCCAGAGAGTTTATTGCAAAAAGAGAAGGATCATGTTGAAGGATTTGCTCCTGAAGTAGCATGGGTTACGCATGGCGGGGATGAAAAGTTAGCGGAAAGACTTTGTGTACGTCCTACATCTGAAACTTTATTCTGTGAGCACTTTTCAAAAATTGTGCAATCCTATAATGATTTGCCAAAGTTATATAATCAGTGGTGTTCAGTAGTTCGTTGGGAGAAGACAACTAGACCATTCCTTCGTACGACTGAATTTTTATGGCAAGAGGGTCATACAATCCATGAAACGGCAGAAGAATCGCAGGCTGAAACATTAAATATTTTAAACTTATATGCTTCTTTCTGTGAGGATTATTTAGCGATACCAGTTATTAAAGGACAAAAAACAGAAAAAGAGAAGTTTGCTGGAGCAAAGGAAACTTATACAATTGAAAGTTTAATGCATGATGGAAAAGCGCTTCAAACAGGAACCTCTCATAACTTTGGGACGAATTTCTCAGAAGCATTTGATATTAAGTTTTTAGATCGTAACGGTAAATGGCAATATGTGCACCAAACATCTTGGGGTGTATCAACAAGAATGATAGGCGGGCTAATAATGGTTCATAGCGATAATAATGGACTTGTAATGCCACCAAAAGTCGCTCCAGTGCAAGTTGTTATTGTACCAATTGCTCAGCATAAAGAAGGAGTTTTAGCAAAAGCAACAGAGTTACAAGGACATATTCAAAAGGTTGCACGAGTAAAAATAGATGCTAGTAATAAAACGCCTGGTTGGAAATTTAATGAGTATGAAATGAAGGGTATTCCAATTCGATTAGAAGTTGGCCCTAAAGATATTGAAAAGAATCAAGTTGTACTTGTAAGAAGAGATACGAAGGAAAAAGAGTTTGTACCGATGGATCAATTAGAAGAACGTATTCCAGCATTACTTGAAGAAATTCATAGTTCTTTATTTAATAAAGCAAAAGCATTTCGCGATGAGAATACGTATGCTGTGACAAATTTCGAAGAGATGAAAAAAGTAGCTGACGAAAAGCAAGGCTTTATTAAAGCAATGTGGTGCGGGGAATTGGCTTGTGAAGAGAAACTAAAAGAAGAAGTGGGAGTATCATCACGTTGTATGCCTTTTGAGCAAGAGCATTTAGCTGAAGAATGTATTTGTTGTGGTAAAGAAGCTAAACAAATGGTGTATTGGGGAAAAGCGTATTAATACTCTTTTGATAGGTGATAAAAAGGACTTTAGGCTGCATAATAAAATGCAATCCAAAGCCCTTTTTAGTTTTATACAGTATTTCATGTATTCTTTAGATGGAAGGATGTTGTTCTTATTTTACGTTTTTACGACGAATAAACAGTAACATACCAATTAGGAATGTTGAAAGACCCATTAAAATAGATATAGGGTAATGCGTTGCAGTATTAGGTAATTTATCACCTTGTTTTTTTGTATTATCTTTTACATTACCACCTTGAGAACCGTTGTCCTTCTGAGAATTGCTATCGCCTTTAACACGATTGCCACCTTGAGAGCCGTTGCCACCAGAGCCACTGCCACCAGAGCCACTGCCACCAGAGCCATTGCCACCAGAGCCGCTGCCACCAGAACCGTTGCCACCGGAACCACTGCCACCAGAGCCGTTGCCACCTTGAGAGCCGTTGCCACCAGAGCCACTGCCACCAGAGCCATTGCCACCTTGAGAGCCGTTGCCACCAGAGCCGTTGCCACCAGAACCACTGCCGTCAGAGCCATTGCCGCCAGAGCCATTACCGCCGGAACCACTGCCACCAGAGCCGTTGCCACCAGAACCACTGCCACCAGAACCACTGCCACCAGAGCCATTACCGCCGGAACCACTGCCGTCAGAGCCACTGCCACCAGAACCACTATCGTCCTGAGAACCGTTATTTCCTGGAGGTTTATTATTATCCTTTAAATTTCCTTCTGCAAAATGATCGCTATTTTGTACAATAGCGTTTGTTAATGGTTGGAAGTTTTCAGTTGCAGCATTACCGATATTTAAACCGCTAAAAAAAGATAAAGAGAGTGTTGATGCTAAAATGAAGATTTTCGTCATGGTTTTCCTCCTAAGAAATTAATATTCCATCTAAAATACATCCCTTTGTAATATTTCTTAGGAAAAAGAGTTTTATGCAAAAAAAACTATATATAGAAAAAGGTGGTGTATTTGTCAAAGCAGAAAAGAGTTAATGTAGATTTCCTACAAATAGTAGAGGCGGAGAATTTACATTCATAACGGTAGAGGAAGTGGCAGTAGATGAAAGAGTACATAGCGTTTGATATTGGCGGTACGCAAATTAAGTATGGCATTGTTTCAGAAATAGGGAGAGTATTAAAGTGTAAAACAGTTGCAACAGAAATTCATTTAGGCGGAGAACAAATTATTCAAAAACTTATATATGTATCCAAAAAAATAATGAATGAACATACTATTGCAGGAATTGGTATTAGCACTGCGGGAATTGTTGATATTAATAAAGGAATTGTGACGGGAGGTGCGGATCATATTCCGGGATATAGTACTATTCCTATTATTGATAGGTTGCAAGAGATATTAAAAGTTCCAGTATCGATTGACAATGATGTGAATTGTGCAGCGTTTGGAGAAAAGTGGAATGGTAGTGGAAGAGAGAAAGCGAACTTTATTATGCTCACCCTTGGAACAGGGATTGGGGGAGCGATTTTTATAGATGGAGAATTGTACCGAGGCCATTCATTTAGTGCTGGTGAATGGGGGAATATGTTAATAGAAGGAAAACCGTTTGAAGAGGTTTCCTCGATTTCAGGATTAATTCGTCTTGTCAGAAAATATAAAGGCAAAGGCGAGTGGAATGGGAAAAGAATTTTCGAGTTGTATGATAAAGGAGATCGGGAAGTTGCTCAAGCAGTTGGGATCTTCTTTAAACATTTGGCAATCGGAATTAGTAATCTTGCTTATATTTTCAATCCAGAAACGATTATTATTGGTGGAGGAATTACTGATAGAGGAAATGAGTTTTTAAAAGAAGTAAAAGAAGAGATCAGTAAATACTTAAATCAAGAGATTTATAATAATTGTGAGATTGAACTTGCACAAAACGGTAATTGTGCAGGAATGATTGGTGCTATTTACCACTTCTTACATCATCATAAGTAAATTATATGAATGTTTTCATATAACTGAGAATTTATCCTTTTTATCGCTAGGTAAATAATGCTACAATATAAGAGAAGAATACAATATTTTCCGATTTGGAAAATGCTTTGTAGAAAGGGAGAAACTTCATGCCTATTATTTTAGAAAAAGGTCAAAAGATCGATTTAACGAAAGGACAACCAAAAGTAGCAAAACTACAGGTTGGCTTAGGCTGGGATCCAATTGGGCAATCAGGTGGATTTCTGTCTTCATTATTTGGAAGTAAACCAAATGTAGATTGTGATGCATCTGTTGTTATGTTAGAAGGAGATCGTTTTTTAAACAAAAATGATTTAGTTTACTTCGGAAATAAACTTTCTACTTGTGGTAGTATTATTCATTCAGGAGATAATTTAACAGGCGAAGGCGCTGGTGATGACGAAACAATTTTCGTAGAATTACATAAAGTTCCAAGCCGTATTAATCGTTTAGTATTCGTTGTAAATATTTATGACTGTGTAAATCGTCGTCAAGATTTCGGGATGATTCGTAATGCATATATTCGTATTCAAAACCCGCAAACTGGTGAAGAATTAGCACGCTATAATTTATCGGATAATTATGCTGGCAAAACGACTCTAATTGCAGGTGAAATGTATCGTCACGGAAGTGAATGGAAGTTTTCAGCAGTTGGAGAAGGAACACAAGATAAAAACTTAAGTGAGATTGTATCACGTTATCAATAAAATAACCGAGGAGGAATTGTATATGGCATCAATTTCATTGAAAAAAGGACAAAAGGTAGACTTAACAAAAACGAATCCAGGTCTTTCGAAAGTTCTTGTAGGACTTGGTTGGGATACGAATCGTTATGACGGACAAAACGATTTCGACTTAGATGTTAGTATTTTCTTAGTAGGTGCGAATGGTAAAGTTTCAGGAGCTGAAGATTTCGTCTTCTATAATAATCCAAAAGGTGCGAATGGTTCTGTAGAGCATTTAGGAGATAACCGCACTGGCGAAGGTGAAGGCGATGACGAAGCGATTAAAGTAGATTTAAAAAATGTTCCTGCTCACATCGAACGTATTTGTTTTACAATTACAATTTATGATGGAGAAGGCCGTAGCCAAAACTTCGGACAAGTTTCTAATTCTTTCGTACGTATTCTTGATGAAGAAAAGAATGCAGAATTAATTCGTTACGATTTAGGAGAAGATTTCTCTATTGAAACAGCCGTAGTAGTAGGTGAATTATACCGTCATGCAGGTGACTGGAAATTCAATGCAATCGGAAGTGGATTCCAAGGTGGATTAGCGTCTCTATGTAATAACTTTGGTTTAGATGTAGAGTAATAGATTTGATTTATATATCCATCGGTGAAATGCGTGTTTACCGATGGATATATTTTTAAAGATAAAAATATAGAGGTGAATATAGATGGTTATTCAATTACAAAAAGGACAGAAAATCGATTTAGGCAAGACAAGCCCTGGTTTAACAAAAGCAGTAATTGGTCTTGGATGGGATATTAAATCTTATGACGGTGGATCAGATTTCGATTTAGATGCATCTGCCTTTTTATTAGATGCAAACGGAAAATGTACGAAGGAAACTGATTTTATTTTCTATAATAATTTACAGTCTCCTTGTGGATCTGTTTTACATACAGGAGATAACCGTACAGGCGAAGGCGAAGGCGACGATGAGCAACTTGTTGTAGATTTGAAGAAGGTTCCAGCAGACGTTCATAAAATTGCTATTACAGTTACGATTTATGATGCAGAAGGCCGTAGTCAAAACTTTGGGCAAGTAGGAAATGCATTTGTTCGTTTAGCAAATGAAGAGACGAATGAAGAAGTTCTTCGTTTTGATTTAGGGGAAGATTTCTCCATCGAAACAGCAGTTGTCTTTTGTGAATTATACCGTCATAATGGACAGTGGAAGTTTAATGCAGTAGGAAGTGGATTCCAAGGTGGTTTAGGTGCGCTTGTAAGAGCGTATGGCTTGGATGCATAGAAAGGAAACGATATTCGTTTCCTTTTTTTGACCTTTCTATAAATCTAGCAAAGAATAGGGGATAAAGGTAAGATGAGTATTTTGCAAGGAATCCTTGATACGTATGCTCAGTTTTTCGACTTGGACATGTGGATTAAAGTGTTGCAAGATCCAGTATCTTGGGGATTAATAGGTACACTTGTTGTACTTGAAGGGTTGTTATCTGCTGATAACGCACTTGTGTTAGCGGTAATGGTAAAACACCTTCCGGAAGAAAAACGTAAAAAAGCATTATTCTATGGACTTATTGGAGCTTATGTGTTCCGCTTTATTGCGATTGGAATCGGGATGTTCTTAATTAAATTAGCATGGGTAAAAGTGTTAGGTGCACTTTACTTAGCGTGGCTTTCAGTTAAATACTTCATTGATAAAAGAAAAGGTAATGCAGAAGAAGAGGAATCTCATGGTATGAACCAAAATAGTATTCTCTTCAGAATGTTCGGTGTCTTCTGGGGAACAGTTGCGATGGTTGAATTAATGGATATCGCATTCTCTGTAGATAGCGTACTTGCTGCATTTGGTGTATCTAATGAAGTTTGGATTTTACTATTAGGCGGAATGCTAGGTATTTTAATGATGCGTGGTATCGCTGGTGTATTCTTAAAATTGTTAGAGCGTATTCCAGAACTTGAAACGACAGCATATATTTTAATTTTAATTATTGCAGCAAAAATGTTATTGTCTGTTATTCATATTGAAATAAGCCATACAGTGTTCTTCATTATTTTAGTTGTAGCATTTGGAGCAACATTTATACTTCACTACATGAAGAATTCTGGACAAGCTAAAGAAGAAGTTGCAGTTACTAAAGAAGACAATAAATAATTGAAATGGGTTTGCTCGTTTTGCGAGCGCCCATTTTTTATAACCAAAAATAGTTTATAATAGAAGAAGGACTTAGAAAAAACGTAAATGTTTTTGGAGGTGAACTGTTGTGTTTTCACGTTTTACACTTCAACCATATGCATTAAAAGATGAATCAGATTTAAAGCAATTTGAAGCGCTTTTAGAAAAACGCCCACAATATGAGCTGACAGAGAATGAGATGAAATTTAGTTATATAGCATGTCGAATCCTTGGCGTTCCTAATGATGTAGATGAATATTTTAATGAACTGTTTGATTATAGTGAAGCGAAAGGAATCGAAGTTTTACACGAACAAAATTTAAACAAAGTGATTGATTCAGAAAAGCTTCGTCATATTCAAGAAGTGTTCGTATTACATCAAGAAGCACCAAATGGTCTGACAGTAAATAGGTTAGTTGCACACTTATCTGGGAAACAACTTTTACCGAAAGTAGACAATCCTGATTTACAGCATTACATACATACGACGTTTATTTCAGTATTGAAATTATATGAGAAACAACATAATCAGTCGTTAAAGACAGAAGGCTTCCGTCGTTTCTTAATCGACATAATTAAACTAAGCGAAAATTACGTAGCGAAGTGGTTTTCTACGATTAATTATAAGAAACAGATGCCGCGTATCGTTTGGTATGGTGATGCACAGGAAAGCCGTATATATTTCTTATATTTTCTTATTATGCTCGGTTGTGATGTGCTTTATTATCACCCCGAAGGAAAAGATGGATTTGAAAATATTGATGAAGAGGGAAGAACTTTTATTGTGTCTCATCCGGGTCGCATTTCTCTTGAACCATTCCCTGATCGCCGCCGCGAGCGTGTTGCAACAGTAGCGTATCAAGCTTCGAAAGAAATTGAACAAGTACTTCACCACGATAATTCACTATTATATAAACCGTGGCAATTCCGTTCGTATACACCTGTAGCACGTACGTTAAAAACGACATATGATGAACTCTTTTTAATTACGAAAGAAAAGGCATTTGTACGTCCAACATTCTTTGTTGAAAATAAACATATTTATATTCCTTCTTTATTTGCGAAAATATCAGGCGTTTCAAAGAATGATAAAGAATATTTTCAACGATTAAAGGCTGTTACATCATTTGATAATAGTTTATTAATTAATACATTCCCGTTTACGAAAGAGCAGAAAGCAAATTTCCAATATCATTATCGAGATGCATTGGACCGAGCTGGGAAATTACATCCTGATCTAATTATGAATAGCCATTGGTGGCCGCATAAGCGTTTACCGGAAGGTTTACAACATGGGATTGCAGAGGCGATTATCCATACGTGCGAAAGTGAAATGTGCAAACCAATTGCGAAAGAAACGAAACAAGAGGTAGCGCTGTATGTTTTTGCACAACTTTCTCAAATACCACCCAATATTTTAGAACAGCTTGAGAAATTTGATTATTCACAAGATGTACCGAAAATTGTTATATTTAATAATGAGAAGAGCGGAGAATTAACTCGTTCTGACGCTGTTTTATTACTATTTTTGAATCAAATTGGAGTAGATGTATTCCATTTCAATCCTACGGGCAGAAACGATATTGAACCGTATGTTGAAGCAGGAGCATTTGATTCCCATTGGCTTGAAGAAGTTAATTTCGATCTTGAGTTTCATGGTTCATCAGCCTATAAAAATTTATCACAAACAATAAAAGGACTATTTCGTCCATTTTTATAAGGAAAGGGAGAATACCATATGAATAACCCAGTCGTACTAGATTCGAAAACTGAATTGAATGAGCAAACCGCACAAGATGTTCGCTTGCAACTTAGACAAGATGCAGATGTGCAACGTATTTATAACGCAGTAGATATTAAAGATCAACTGGAATTAATTGAACTTGGAAAAGAACCTTCTATGGAAATTTCACGTTTCGCTGATCAAATTTTACATACAATGTCTCTATCAAAGATAGAAGATTCTGGTGAATTGTTAAAGCAACTTGGTAAAATTATGGACAGATTTGATAGTAAAGACTTTGCGGAAGAGAAAAGTGGTTTCTTCTCGCGCATGTTCAAAAAAGCGGATAAAATGATAGAACAAATCTTTAGTAAATATCAAACGATGGGCCGCGAAATTGATAAAGTTTATGTGGAAATTACGAAGTACCAAGATGAGATGAAAAAATCAATTGGTACGTTAGATGGCTTATATGAGCAAAACTTAAAATATTATTTAGACTTAGAGAAGTACGTAGTAGCAGGAGAAATGTTATTAGAGCGTTTAAATACAGAATTAGTTCCGATGTATGAAGAACGCGTGCGTAATAATGATCAATTAGCAGGTATTGAATTAGAGTCGCTTAAAAACTCGGTTGAAATTTTAGAGCAACGTATTGATGATTTAGAAAAAGCACGTATGGTTGCGCTACTTACAGCGCCGCAAATTCGCATGATTCAACGTGGAAATAATAAATTAATTGGTAAAATCAATACAGCATTTATTACGACGATTCCTATCTTTAAAAATGGTATCATTCAAGCAGTAAATGCGAAACGTCAAAAGCTTGTTGCAGATTCTATGGCTGAACTTGATCGCCGTACAAATGAATTACTTAAGAAAAATGCACAAAATATCGCAACGCAAAGTGTAGAAGTAGCGAGATTATCAGGTTCTTCTAGTATTAAAATGGAAACACTTGAGGAAACTTGGAACATTATTTCAAGAGGTATGCAAGAAACACAACAAATTGAAGAACAAAATAAACGTGAGCGTGAAGAAAGCCGCAAGCGTATGGCTACATTAACAGAGAATATCAAAAAAGAATTACAAGGATAAATGAAAAGGCAATGAGGAATAGTCCTCATTGCCTTTTAGTTTCTCTTCACTAATTTAATAATCTCATTCACAACAAGTGGAATGATACTTAATAAGAGAACGAATCCCCAATCTCGCATTGTTAATGCATGTACACCGAATATATTTGCAAGGGGCGGGATGGAGATGATACAAACTTGCATAAGAACACCGATAAGAAGGGAGAAGACTAAATATTTATTTGTAAAGATCCCAATTGAAAAAATCGATTTCGTTCTTGAACGCAAGTTAAATGAATGAACGAGCTGAGAAAAACTAAGAACAACAAATGCCATCGTTTGGGCATGTAATAGAGCATCGTCATCAATTCGTTCAGGGAAAAGAGGGAATAAATTTGTATCTCCAGTATAGAATTTTGCTCCGGCGATAAAAGCTATTAGCGTTAAAAGTCCAATGACAAGTCCATTGAAAATAAGAAAAGGAACGCTACCACTAAATAAGCTTTCTTTCGCATGTCGTGGTTTTTCCTTCATCACATCTGGATCTTCAGGATCAACTCCAAGTGATAATGCAGGCAGTGTATCTGTAATTAAATTCACCCATAAAATATGAATAGGTCGTAGTGGTGTTGCCCAGCCGAGTAAAATGGCTAAAAATAAAGCGATAATTTCTCCGAAGTTACAAGAGAGTAGGAAGAGAATTGATTTTTTTATGTTGCGATAAATATTTCTACCTTCTTCAACAGCTTTCACGATAGATGAGAAATTATCATCTGTTAACACGACATCCGCTGCTCCTTTTGCGACGTCTGTTCCTGTAATGCCCATCGCTACGCCAACATCAGCTTGCTTTAAAGATGGTGCATCATTGACACCATCACCAGTCATAGAAACGATATTTCCTTTCGCGCGTAATGCCTTTACAATTTTCACTTTATGCTCTGGAGAGACTCTAGCGAATACATTTAAATGATTAATTTTGCTAGCTAGTTCTGTATCAGAAATGTTATCTAATTCAGTTCCAATCATAATTTCAGATATTTCTTCAGCAATGCCGAGTTCTTTAGCAATTGCAAAGGCGGTATCTTTATGGTCACCAGTAATCATAACTGTGCGAATGCCGGCTTTTTTACATTCTGTAATTGAATCTTTCACTTCAGTTCTTGGCGGATCAATCATACCGACAAGACCGATAAAGATGAGATTTTCTTCAAGATGATTTATATCCACATCGTTTGAATTGAATTGTTTAAAGGCGAATGAAAGTACTCTTAAAGCTTCTTGAGACATTGCCCTGGCAGCTTCTAATATTTGATTTTTATCAATTTCTGTTAGACCCTCGATTTTACCGTTTTTAAATATGTGGGTACATCGAGGTAAGAGTTTATCAATAGCGCCTTTCGTCATGCTATAGTAGTTTTCATCGTATGTATGCACGGTTGACATCATTTTACGATCTGAGTCGAAAGGCAGCTCGTTAACACGTTCATGTATCTTTTCTAAATGATCTTTTTGCATGTTAAAAGTGCTTCCGGCCACGAGAAGAGCAATTTCAGTCGGGTCTCCGGTTTGTGATTCGTTATTGTAAGACGCATCATTACATAGCACCATATTTTCTAACAATAGACGTTGTGCATCATTATTTACATTTAAATTTTCTAAGTGATCGTATGTGGTATCACTATAAAAGTGAGTAACGGTCATTTTATTTTGCGTTAACGTACCTGTTTTATCTGAACAAATAATTGTGACAGAACCGAGAGCTTCAACAGCTGGTAGTTTTCGAATGATAACGTTTTGTTTAATCATACGTTGTACACCAATTGCAAGAACGATGGAAACGATAGCTGGCAAGCCTTCTGGAATAGCTGCAACAGCTAAACTAATAGCAGTCATAAACATTTCTAACGTATCCCGGCCTTGTAAAAATCCGATGAGGAACATAACGATACAAATAGCTACAGCGACAAAGCCTAAATATTTTCCGACTTGTGCTAAGCTTTTTTGAAGTGGTGTCATATCATCGTCTGCTTCATGTAAAAGGGTAGCAATCTTACCAATTTGTGAGTTCATTCCAGTTTCAACAGCAACACCGACGCCTCTTCCATATGTCACAAGAGTAGACATAAAGGCCATGTTTTTTTGATCGCCAAGTGGTACTTGCTCATCACTTTGCATAGAAGCGTGGTAGATTGCATCTTTATCAACAGGGACAGATTCACCAGTTAGAGCAGATTCTTCAACTTTTAAATTTGCGGTTTCGATAAGGCGTAAATCGCATGGGATATATCGTCCGGCGTCGAGCATAACAATATCCCCTGGAACGACGTGCTCAGATGGAATTTCTTTTAGTTCACCATTTCTCTTGACGATAGCTTTTGGTGTTGCCATTTTTTTCAATGCCTCTAAAGCTTGTTCTGCTTTCGATTCTTGAACAACACCGATAACAGCATTTAAAACTACAACGAGCGCGATAATACTGGCATCCGCCCATTCACCTACAAAGGCAGAAATAAGGGCAGCTATAATAAGGACATATACGAGGACGTCATTAATTTGGGCGAAAATACGCTGCCATAAAGTGCGTTTTTGTTTTGTAGCTAATTCATTAGAACCGTATTGCTTTAAACGTTCACTTACAATCTCATCTGTTAAACCGTGTTGTTCGTTTGTTTCTAGGTCAATTAATGTTTGATCTTTCGTCTTACTGTACCAATTGCTCATAAGTAAGCACCTCCAGTAAAAACAGTTAGCAATGGTAGTGTTGCTATTATTTGTGAGTAGTATGTATGGAGAAAAAATCTAAGGTGAGGTTCTACTTCTATTGTACAATATTTTACAGTTGGTTGAGGGAAAGAGAAGAGTTGTCATGAATTTGTTGGAAATAAAAAAGAGCCTCATATAAGAGAGGCTTTTTTACTTTTTAATTAATGTACCTAATTCTTCTGTAATAGCTTGCATTTCACTAATGCTGAATGTTTCACGTTTCATAACATGATCATAAATGTCACGTAAATCTTCGTACATTTCTTCGTTAAAACTAGCAGCTCTCATCGCTCCAGCATTAACCATACGTAATTTTTCTTTAATAGCTTCGACCATGTATTCAACGTTTTCTTCTGACTTTACGGATAAATCCACCGAAGTGTCCCCCTTTAAAATAACATAAGGCTATCTTAACATTTTTTATCATTTTCGTTAATGAATCTTTTCAATCCTATTAAATTAGTAGGGATTTCCTTTATATTTCATAATTGGTTGTTTATACTATAAGTATATATGAAGAAATGCACCAAGAAGGGAAGAAACAAAGACATGGTTCAAGTATTGTTTGTTTGTCTTGGGAACATTTGCCGTTCTCCGATGGCAGAAGCAATTTTTCGAAATCTTGTCGTAAAAGAGGGACTTGAAGAGAAAATTGTCATTGATTCTGCAGGAACAGGAGATTGGCATGTTGGTCATCCGCCACATAAAGGAACACAAAAAATTTTAAAAGAAAATGCAGTCACTTTTGAAGGAATTAAAGCAAGGCAAGTAGAAAAAGAAGACTTAACAAAGTTTGATTATATTATTGCCATGGACAACAAGAATATAGCAGATTTAAAAAGTTTAGGTAAAACTGGAGGCTATATTGGTAGGCTGTCCGACTTTGTTCCAGACGGTGGCTGGACAGACGTTCCTGACCCTTACTATACAGGGAATTTCCAAGAAGTATATGACCTTGTAACAGAAGGGTGTGCAAAGCTATTAGCTTTCATTCGAAATGAACAAGGAATATGAGGAAGCTTAGAAAGAAATACTTTCTAACATAAGAAATGAAAGGGTGAAGGAATATGGCAAAGAAAAATAATATTGCTCGAAACATTGCGATTGGTGTAGCTGCAGGTGTAGCGGTATCCATGTTAAAGAAAGAAAACCGTGAAAAAGTAAAAAATACAGCAGAAAAAGCAAAAACAAAGATGATTGAAATTGGTGAAAATGCAAAGATCAAAGAAAAAGTGCAAACTGTTACAGATAAAGGACGCGAACTTGCTGATTTCAATGTGGTAAAAGCGAAAGTAGCAGAAATTAAAAAATTAACGCCATCTGTTGTAGAGACGTTAAAAGAAACGAAAGAAATTTTTAGTAAGAAAAAAGTTGAGCCAGAAGAAAAGCCAGAAACGATTGAAATTCAAGCTGTATCTCCAAAGGTAGATGAGCTGAAAGCAGAAGAAGAGCCAGTAGTTGCTGAAGATGGTGGTATGAAAGAAGCGCGTGAATTATTTATGAAAGACTCAAATGCAGTGGAAAAAAAAACTGAAGCGTACATTGAGTTAAAGCAAGATAAAGAAGAGAAGAAAAGCGTTTAAACATATATGAAAAAAATTTTAGAAAAGGTGAGAAGAAATCGTACTTATTCGTTTGGTAAAGATTTATATGACCGGACGATGCGCGATGATGTAGCGGGCTTGGCAGCACAGCTCGCTTATTTCTTCTTGCTTGCAATTTTTCCTGGGCTCGTTTTCTTAATTACGCTTCTTGGATTTATTCCCATTCAAACAGAGGATGTGCTTAGTTTATTAGAGGTTTATGTACCAGATGATGCAATGAACTTAATTGAGGTAAATGTAGATAAAGTTGTAAACCAGCAAAATGGTGGTTTATTATCATTTGGTTTATTATCCATGTTATGGTTTGCCTCAAATGGTGTTAATGCGGTTATGAATGCTTTTAACCGCGCTTATGACGTGAAGGAAACACGTTCTTTTATTACAACAAGAGCGTTATCAATTGTGTTTACATTAGCTATTATTTTTATGATTGTCTTTGCGTTAATTGTTCCGGTATTCGGACAAGTTATTGGAGCAGCAGTGTTTAAAGCACTCGGTTTATCAGATAGTTTTTCTTTCGTATGGAGCATTACACGATTAGTAGCGAGTTTCTTCGTACTATTTGCTTTGTTTAGTTTCTTATATACATTTGCACCAGATCGAAAGTTAAAAAGAAGAGAAGTTATTTCAGGGGCGTTATTTGCTACTGTAGGATGGATTGTGGTATCTTACTCATTTGCTTATTATGTAGATAAGTTTGCGAATTACGCCAATACATATGGTGGTCTCGGTGGTATCATTATTTTAATGTTATGGTTTTATTTAACTGGATGGGTAATTTTACTTGGCGGTGAAATTAATGGTTTACTCCACCATTATAGAACCGGTGACAATAATTCCCGTAATGAATAATGAGCTCTTGTTCCATAATAAAAAGGAACAGGGGGGATATTTCATGAGTAATAATAAAAAGAACCATAATAATAAAAGTAATAATAAACAAAAGAGCAGTTCGCATCCAAAGCATAAAACGAGTAGCAGTGCGAACGGTCATAATAGCTATCATTAAAAAAAAACGGGTCCTCTATGAGGGACCCGTTTTATTTGCTTCCTTTTAATAATCGTAAGCCATTTAAAATGACAAGAATCGTACTTCCTTCGTGGCCAATAACACCGAATGGAAGAGCTAAAAATTGCAAGAAGTTTGAACAAATTAGCATCGCAATAACAGCTAGCGAAAAGATTACGTTTTGCTTCACAATACGGTTCATTCGTTTTGATAGACGGATCGCTTGAGAAAGACGAGATAGTTCGTTCTTCATCAGTACAACATCCGCCGTTTCTAAAGCTACATCTGTTCCTTCTCCCATTGCGACACCAATGCTAGCAGTAGCGAGTGCAGGTGCATCATTTATACCGTCTCCGACCATTGCTACTGTACCGTATTTTTCTTTTAACTTTTTAATCGTTTCAACTTTTGTTTCTGGTAAACATGATGCGTAATATTCCTTTATATTACTTTCAGAGGCAATTGCTTTTGCCGTTTCTTCATTATCTCCAGTAATCATAATTGCTTCGACACCAATGCTTTGTAAATCGCGAATGGCAGCTATTGTTTCTTGGCGAAGCGTATCTTTTAAAGCGATAAGTCCAAGAATGCCTCCTTCATCACTAATATAAACGACAGTTTTACCTTCCTTTTCAAGTGAGGCAGAAATACCATTGTGAAATGTCTTTGTTTCTTCACCGATAAAATCAGCTTTACCTATTTTATAAGCGTTGTTTTCGAATACTCCTTTTAGCCCAAAACCAGTTACATCTTCAACCTTTTCTGGTTTTATTAATGTAATGTCGTACGCATGTTGTGCATATTTAACAATGGATTCAGCTAAAGGATGTGTAGAGTGACTTTCAATTGATGCTGTAATGGAAAGCACTTCTTTTTCTGTCATATTTTCTCGAACATATACATCTGTTACGGTAGGTTTTCCTTCTGTTAATGTTCCTGTTTTATCAAAGGCGATTGCTTTTACTGAAGCGAGGCGTTCTAAATGAATGCCACCTTTAAAGAGAATTCCATTTCTCGCTCCGTTAGAAATTGCAGATAACGTTGCTGGTGTAATGGCAGCAACGAGTGCACAAGGAGATGCGACTACAAGTAAGATCATAGCGCGATAAAACGTTTCATTCCAGCTCCAGTCAAGTAAGAAATGAGGAACGAACATCATAAGCGCAACAACGAGTAGTACACCTTTTACGTATGTTCCTTCAAACTTTTCGATGAATAGTTGTGATGGTGATTTTTCACTTTGTGCACTTTGGACGAGACGGATAATCTTTTGGAATAAGGTTTGATCGCTCGGCTTCGTAATTTTAACTTCGATAGCACCACGTAAATTTACAGTACCTGCAAATACTTCATCGCCATGTCTTTTCTCATTTGGAATAGGTTCTCCTGTGATTGCTGCCTCATCGATATTTGTTTCACCGTTATGAATCGTACCGTCAGCAGGAACACGTTCACCTGGTTTAATTAAAATAATGTCGTTAATTTGTAACTCTCCAACAGGAACACGTTCCTCAGTTCCGGTGGAAATACGTAATGCTTCTTCAGGTTGTAAGTCAAGAAGAGCAGAAATTTCTTTTTGGCTCTTACTTAACGTATAAGATTCCATAGCACCGCTGAGTGCAAAGATGAAGATTAAAATAGCCCCTTCTGCCCAGTAGCCAATAATTGCAGCACCAATAGCTGCAAAGAGCATTAGCATTTCAACATTTAGCTCTTTTTCTTCAATCGTATCTTCAATTCCTTCTTTTGCTTTTGCATATCCACCAACTATATAAGCAAGGATATAGCAAGTAATACCTACATTCATTGCATCGTTCTTTGTGAATAACCAACCAACTAAAATAAAAATACCAGATGCTACTGCAAATACAAGTTCATAATGTTTTTTTAATGTGTCCCATAGAGAGGGATGAGAAATTGTTTCTTTTGCGTGTAACGTTTTTACTTCTGAGTTCATTACTACTCGCTCCTTCCGAATTCTTATTGAGAAAAATAATCAAAATCGAAACCCCTATAAAACGACGAAAGCTGCCACCCATAATGGATAGCAGCATTTCTGTTGAATCTGTTTTTAATAGTTATTATATTGTAATTATTCTATAGTATATCATAGGTTTTTATGAGATGGTACGGTTTTGTTTTAAGTATAAACGGAAAACTTGTGTTTTCGCAATTCCTCTGGTATATATGAATATTGTTCATAAAAAGGTCGGAAAGGAAGACAACAAGTGAAGACAGAGAAATTTTTTACCCATCCGATTGGCGTATTTATTGCTGCAATAGTAGCAACTTTTTTATGGGGAAGCGCATTTCCTTTTATTAAATTAAGTTATGTTGAACTTGGAATTCAACCACAAGAAGTTGGAGAGCAAATATTATTTGCTGGTTATCGTTTCTTGTTATCTGGGGTAATGCTTGTATTCTTTTTTAAAGTGTTAGGGAAAGATATGAGTTTCAAAAAAGGAACGGGGAAACAGTTAATACAAATTGGTTTATTCCAAACGTTTCTTCAATATATCTGTTTTTATATTGGAATGAGTTATAGTTCAGGAATTGAAGGAGCTATCATTTCAGGGACATCATCATTCTTTCAAATTTTACTCGCCCATTTTTTATATAAAGATGATGCTCTCAATATGAGAAAAATAATTGGGGTATTGATTGGTTTTTGTGGTGTCATTTTAGTGAATGTGCCGAGTGATGGTAGCTTATCATTTCATTTTGGAATCGGAAGTTTATTACTTCTTAGTGCAGCAATGCTGTATTCATATGGAAACATATTAGCGAAAGAAGGTAGTAAAACATTAGATGTTGGTTATATGACAGCATACCAAATGATTTTTGGTTCTATAGGATTATTATTTATAGGGGCTTTGCAAGTTGGAGTAATGCCATTTACATTTAGTCTAGATGCACTACTTATGCTGATTTATTTATCTTTCTTATCTGCAGCTGGTTTTTGCATTTGGAATACAATTATGAAGTACAATAAGGTTGGAAAAGTATCTATGTATATGTTCTTTATACCCGTATTTGGTGTGTTATTATCAAGCATGATTTTAGGTGAAGCAATTCATTCATTTGTGTTACTCGGTTTAGCATGTGTAGCCGCAGGAATTATTGTGGTAAATCGGACGCCAGCTAAGCAAAAAATAGAGCAAGAAAAACAAGTAGCATAGAATGCAGAAAAGCGATTACAATGGAAGAACAGTACTGTTCTTCTTTTTTTATAGAAAAAGGATAATAGACTAAGTGTAACGAAAAAAGATACAAAAAGCATTTATTGAGGAGAACATATTATGAATCTACTTTATGTGGTGTTAATTGGGCAAATACTTCTTTTTTTTATTGGTGCAATTTATGCAATGCGACAGACAAAAAGAACGAAAGATAATATGCCGTTACCTTTAGCAATCCGTCTTATTCTTAGTTTTTCTTTAACAGGTAGTGCAATTTGGATATGGTTACAAGATCCATCTGTAGAGTATAGTACGTGGGTTGCACTTGGTATGACTTTATCGACTGTGGGAGATTTGTTTATGGCTGGGCTGATTCCAATTGGTCATCGATTAATTGGTGGGATGGTTACTTTCGCCCTTGCTCATTGTTTTTATGTAAAAGCATTTTTGCAAACAGGAATTTCATGGAATGGTTTTTGGATTGGCTTACTCGTATATGGGCTCTTTCTAATTGTAGGATGGTTCTTCTTTATCCGAAATGATAAACAGGATAAATTGTTTACGATAGGAGCTCTAATTTATGGATTGTGGGTTGGAGGAATGGCTTGCTTTGCATTCGCCTTATATTATGAAAATACAGGAATATGGTGGATACCAGCGTTTGGTGGCTTACTGTTTGTAATTTCTGATTTCATTATTGGCGTGACAGATATCGGAGGGCGTAAATTGAAGTATGAGCCACTTTGGATTTGGTTTACATATGTAGCCGCTCAAATGTGTATTGTATATGTGGGATTATAAAAAGATACTCTCAAAAATAGTGGATAGACTATTTTGAGAGTATCTTTTTTGCTTGTTTAATTTAATCAGTATTTCTATTTTGGAATTTCTAATATTATAATTTTATAATTCGGAATTTTGTAGGAAAATATCAGTCGTATTATTTATAATAAAAGTAAAAAGATGATGAGATGGTGAAATGATGCAAAAGAAAAAACGTTGGCGTGAATTCTTTGGAACTATTGCAATTGCATGTTTATTGGTGTTTTTGGCGAAAATTTTTGTGTTCTTTCCTACGACTGTAAAAGGAGCATCCATGAGACCAACGTTGCAAGATGGAGATAAGGTGATTGTTAACAAGTTAGCAAAACAATTTGAAAGCTATGGGAGAGAAGACATTATTGTTGTGAAAACAGATAATTTTTATGTCAAAAGAGTGATTGGATTGCCAGAGGATATTATTGAGATGAGAAATGATCAATTATATGTGAATTCTGAAGTGAAAGATGAAGAGTATTTGGATAGTAATAAAAAACAAGCAGAAAAAAAACTTCTGAATTTAACAGAGGACTTTGGACCGATTACAGTTCCTAAAAATAAGATTTTTGTTATGGGAGATAATCGCTTAATAAGTAAAGATAGTAGAAATGGTTTAGGTTTTATTGATAGAGAAGATGTGTTAGGAAAGTTAGCAGGCATTTATTATCCGTTTGAACATATGAAAATAATAAAGTGAAAAAACCAAGCAAATTTTAGTTTGCTTGGTTTTTTTGTTAAACAGTAGGAGATTCGTTAGATACAAAGATATCTTCATGTTTCTTTGTAGTACTTAAAACGAATTTATGTTGTAGCAATTGTAGTTTAAATAACGCTAAAGGATCATGATATGTTTCTGGATTGCTTCTTAGCGTTGCTAATGTTTGTTCATCTTCCTGTATCTCAAGTTGAGCTGCATCCACATTTTGTTTCAATATGCTAAGTGGATCTTTAAAGAACATCATGATATCACGTTCTAATGCCCCTTCAAATACTTCAAATTGTAGGAAGAATTGTTTTGAAATTGTGTGAGCAATTTCTGTATAGTCTTCTGTTTCAATGTATTGTTTATATTTGTTGGCGAGCATAGATTGGTTTTTTTGCATATTACCAAATAATTTCCCGGCACTTTTTAAGAAAAACTGTGTCGGTGTAAAGCGTAATAAAATATTGATGTTCGTTACTGTAATTCGATTTGTCATTCGTACAACATCTCGATTCCAATCATCTAATAATTTGAAATCGCAAGGAAGTTTCATACGTTCTTCTTTATATAATTTATTAAATGTTTCACTCATTTCATCTAAATAAGCTTGAGCTTGAATAAATTCATTATGTGCTGTTTCAATCCATTCTTGAATAGACCCAGTAAATTTAGGAAGAAGTACCTGTTGTACATGCTTTTGAACTCGTTCATTCATTGCAGCATTTAATTCTTCATGAACTAGTTTGAAATCACTATCTTCTTGAACAAGATCAGAGCAACTCTGTAATAATTCAGGAATTTGAGAATGTATATCTCGTGTAATTTCTTCTTTCGTTAAAAGATAGGATTCGGTAATAGAGCGAATTTTATCTTTTTCAAGAGCAGTAAGGTTATTAATAAATCCAGTAAGTTTCACTGAGATGTGTTTATTCCAGCGTACGGATTTTACTAATGTATTTTCTAATTCCACACGTTCATTTATTAGATAAGCAATTGTTTTTTGCGTAAACCATATTAGCTTTTCTATACGTTCTTTTTCTATGTCGCGTTTTGCAAGATTAGAGAGAATAGATTCTGTTACATCTCCAAGTTGCTGGCTACTCTCTTGCGAAGGAGAATATGGGAAGAATTGTGCATCTGGAAAATGTACTTTAAGCTTACTAATTAGTTTTTCATTAGTAGTCGTATTATTTGTATGTAATACGAAGTGAATTTGTAAGTTTGGTACTTGTTCACGTAAATAAATTAACGTATCAATTTCTTCACTATGCAATGGTGAAGAAGAATTTAATACGTAAACAAGGCTATCTGCTGTTTGTAAGTATTCAAAGTATGCATTGTTTTTATCCAATTGTCCTTGAATGGCTGGTGTAATAAGAAATGTAAACTTATTTTTTCTTAAAAATCTACTTGGTAGCTTAATTTCTATACATTTTTTCTCAAGTTCTGACTGAGCAGATGTAGC
This sequence comes from Bacillus sp. FG16, assembly GCF_057809515.1. Lineage (NCBI taxonomy): Bacteria > Bacillati > Bacillota > Bacilli > Caryophanales > Bacillaceae > Bacillus > Bacillus sp. FG16. The sequence continues at coordinate 4,863 of NZ_JBMDKC010000061.1, read as the reverse complement.
CGTTATTTGATGGAATTCATCAAGGTTAGGGATATTACGTATATCTAACTCGGTAAATTCTGTTATTTCAGTTTGACTAGCGTCTTTAAATAGAATAGGAGTTGTTAAAGTTTCAGTTAAGATGTTCTCTCCTAATATTGAATTGACAAATGACGTTTTATCATAGTCACTAGTTCCAGCTATTAGTAGTGGTGTGACATTTAAATCACATAGTTCATGGACGAGTAGCGTAAATTGATGACTTAAATCTACATCATTTTTCTCAGCCCACACAGCGATTGTTTCGAATAAATGAGAAACTGTTTCCATATTTACATCTGCTTCAGCTGATGTATTAGAAAGTAAGGATCCAGCACTTTTTACGAGTAATGATTCTAAAGTTGTAGGTGAGACTTCATTCCATGCTAACACTGCTGCAGAGACAACTAGAGAATCTTTTGCTTTCGTTAAACTGAACCAATTTGTTAATAGATTTGGTACAAGTCCGTTTAATTCATGCATAAAATGATTTCCGGTAATTAATGCAAAGTATGTTTCTTGATAGCGAGTAGAAATTTCATTCCAATCGTCATTATTGTCTGTTTCAATATGCAAGAATAAATGATTAATACTTTGAATCCAAGGAAGGTATAAGGATTCATGTTGGTAGCTATTCCAAAGAGCAATAACAAGTTCTTTAAACTGAGCGTGATCAACAGCATATAGAGCTTTTAAAGACTCATAGAAATATTCAGGCTTAATATTTCTAGTAAATCCTTTGTTTATGTAATTTATTAACGTATCAAACCAGTGTAAAGATTGTGTTCGAATACCTTCTTGAACAGCTAGTTCGATAGCATTGTTCCAATCTTCTTGTTTTTCATAGAAAGAACGTGCAATTGCAGTAATATTTGGGTAATCCGGTTGGAATGCAACAGCTTCACTAATCGTCTTAAAAGCAAGTCCTAAACGATCTTGTTCGATATAAAGAGAAAGAAGTTGTAATGAAACCTCCATCGTAAGAGTTGTATCTTCTGTTTGAATAGATTGATAAATTTCTTCTGCCTTTGGTAAGAATCCTAGTTCAAAATAAGCATCTGCAATATTTTTTGTTGCCCAAAGTGCAAGAGCATTATTAACTTTTTCCCATTTAAATATAGCTGCTTCAAAATCTTTATTTTGATAATAAAATTCACCTTGAGCAAATCGAATATTAGAAATGTTGGAGAATTCATTTTTAGATTCATTTATATATGCTTCACCGAGTACTTCCGATGCAGGAGTAGAAGTTTCTTCTGTTAAAAATGTTTTATAGTAAACTTTTTGAATAAATTGATTTTCAATGGTCATGTTCGTTCCCCCCTGTATAATTTAGAAAAATGATGTTGTATGTAAAAGGGTTCATGTTCTTTTAATAGGTAGAAGTTGTATTATATAGACCAAACTATGTTTTTGCTAGATATATCATTTTTCTTGAGAGTTAAACCGTTGCGAAAAGTAACTTTCCTTTATTGTAACAAAAAAACACGCATGTGAATTTTTATTTTTTATCAGGACATTTGCAGGCAGTAAGAATCTAATCTCAAAATTAGTGAATGTAAGTGAGTTATGTGGGAGTCGGGATGTCTGTAGAAGCAAGATTGGCATAGGTTAATAATTACAAAACTCCCACTGATTAAAGTTTCACTTTATCTCTGTTAAAGGAAAGAATAGAAGTAGAGTTCATTATAAAAACAATGTATAGTGAATATGTATACCATGTTTGCCTTAAAGATAGAAAGGGTACAATGTGGAATAACGATCGTGCATAGGATGTGTCTTCCGAATGGAACAACATATTGGCGAGTTAATCGCGCATTATGGCTATTTTGGAATTGTTATAGCCTTGGCTGGTGGGATTGTCGGATTACCGATACCAGACGAGTTTTTATTGACCTTTGTTGGTTATAATGTTTCAAAAGGAGTTATGTCAGGAACCGCTGCTTTTTTAAGTGGGATGGCTGGTGCGATGTTAGGGATTACGTTAAGCTACATATTAGGTTTAAAACTTGGGCTCCCTGTTTTAAAGAAATATGGGCCGAAAATTAGAATTAAAGAACATCACATTGAAAAAACACATATTTTATTTGAAAAATATGGGCCATTTCTTTTAATGATTGGTTATTTTATACCGGGAGTACGTCATTTAACAGCATATTTTGCTGGGGTATCAAATTTGACACTTTGGCGTTTTTGTTTGTACGCTTACGGTGGTGCGCTCATTTGGATAAGTGTTTTTATTGGGCTTGGCTGGAAGTTAGGCGAGAAGTGGCGCTTCGTTGAGTATAGTTTACATCATTATGGAATATGGATTTTATTAATTTCAGCAGTTGTTACATGTGTTGTATGGTTTTATATAAAGAAAAAGAAAAACCGCTAATAGCGGTTTTTTTAGCTGAAAGCAATAAATAATACACCAGCTGTAATAAAGACTACACCAACGCCGGTCATAAAGTTTAACTTTTCACCGAGTATAATCATAGCGAGAATGATAGAAAATACGACGCTTAATTTATCGACAGGAGCTACTTGTGAAACCTTTCCTGTTTTGAGGGCAAGAAAATAAAATAGCCATGACGAAGCACCTGCAATCCCACTTAATGTGATAAATAGCAGTGCTTTTTTATTTAGCAGTACGTCGCCGATATTTTGAAATTTACCTTGTATGATAATAACGCCTATCATAAATAATGCCATAATAATAGATCGAATTGTTGTTGCAACGTTTGCATCGATTCCGTCTAAACCAAACTTTCCAAAAATCGATACAAGGGCAGCAGCAATTGCTGATAATAGTGCAAATAAGAGCCACGAACTCATAGTAAAATTCCTCCAATCTTACAGTATTATACATGAAAATGATTCTCATGTATAAAGTTGAAGCAATTGAGATTTATAGGAAGCACGACTTCAACTTAACTTCTTGCTCCACCTGAATTTTAAGGTGGGAGTTTTAACGTCCGCAAATAGTGGGCTAAATAACGAAATAATCCCCACCTTATATTTTTTATAAGGTGGGGATTATTATACTACTCTGCAATTTCCTCATATAAAAAGTACGTTACATTATAAATATGTTCTACTTCATCGTCTGTCATAAACAGTAATTCGTCACGCTCAATCCCTTTTTTCTTTTCAATAAACTCAATCATGTTTTTGCGTTCTTCTCTCTTCATCAATTTTATTTCTCCTCTCAATCTGTTTTAATACAGTTTATTTAAGTTACTGCTATTATATAACAGAATCTTTAGAAAGTTCCACCTATTTTATTGTTTTTTTCAAAAGAACTTTTCGACAAAACAAGCCCACCTAAAGGGGGGCTTGTTTTATTTTATAGTCGTAAAAACTCAGGCTCCGTCGTACCGGCACCATCGATGTAATAAATTGTGTCGGGATTGATTTTTATCAATACGTAATTAGGGTCTTCAGGACCGAGTAACCAACGTTTTAAGCTATTATTCCAAAACTTATTTTTTAATGTCGAGTCTTCCTCGATTGAAGCTAACCCTTCAACTTCAATATAATCTTCATCTAATTTTTTTCCTTCTCGTCCGAGTAATACATGGACATTAGGATTGTTTTCAATATCTGTTATCTTTTTTGATTTCCGATCGGTTGCAATATATAACACAAAATCTTCGTGGAAAAACATCATAAAGGCACTATGAGGTTTGTTTTCACGTACAGTAGATAATACACCAGTTCGTTGACCGCATATAATAGTTTCAATTTTTTCTTTTAAATGCATGCTTTTAGCCTCTTTTCATACTTTGTAGTTTTCTTCGTCTAAATAAGAATGAAGTATCTTTCATACTCTTTTCATCAACATGATTTTTTAAACGTAATTGTGATGAAATCGGACAAGTTAGGAGAAGAATAATAATAATATTGAGGAGAAATACATACGATGGAAGGATGAAAAGCATGTTTAATAAAATATTTCTTATAGTAGCGCTTATAGGTGTACCACTGTCTGTACTTGGAAAAACACTTCATTGGCCAGAAACAATTATGTTCGCTGTGTATTGTATTACGATTATCGCATTGGCTGGTTTTATGGGGAGAGCAACAGAGAGTTTAGCAATTGTTTCTGGTCCTAGAATAGGTGGATTATTAAATGCTACTTTCGGTAATGCTGTTGAACTTATCATTTCAATTTTTGCACTTCAAGCAGGGTTAATTGAAGTGGTGTTAGCTTCTTTAACGGGTTCGGTACTTGGAAATTTATTATTAGTAGGAGGACTATCCTTCTTTGTAGGTGGACTTAAATATAAAAGGCAAAGCTTTAACGTTTACGATGCAAGGCATAATTCAGCTTTATTAATATTTGCTGTTGTCGTGGCCTTTGTTATTCCAGAGATCTTTTCAATGAAGATGGACGCTGGCAAGACGTATCAATTAAGTATAGGTGTTTCTATTATTATGATTATCATGTACATTGCTGCATTACTATTTAAGTTAGTTACGCACCGTGGTGTATATCAACACAAAAGTGACGAAGTAGCGCATGAAGAAGAGCCAGAGTGGTCGAAAGGGAAGGCACTCCTTATTTTAGCGATAGCAACACTGGCGGTAGCTTATGTATCAGAGGCGCTCGTGCATACTTTTGAAACTGTTGCAAAATCATTTGGTTGGTCAGAGTTATTTATAGGGGTTATTATCGTTGCAATTGTTGGAAATGCAGCGGAACATGCATCTGCAATTATTATGGCTTATAAAAATAAAGTAAATATTGCAGTCGAAATTGCAATAGGGTCTACATTACAAATCGCCATGTTTGTTGCTCCTGTATTATATAAGTTACGTTTAATATTTTAACAATTGTTCAGTTCCTAACCTTTGAAG
>NZ_JBMDKC010000060.1:0-35611 GCF_057809515.1 Bacillus sp. FG16 | reverse complement strand
AATTTGTACATGCTTAAACAAGTGAAAATGTACATGATCATCTTGACATTTACAGTAATGGAAAAGAAAATAAACATTAGAGGTTTAGAAATAGATGAAGTGTCGAGAACAGTAATGTTATATGGAGAAACAATGAATCTTACGAAAACTGAATATGAAATTTTACACTTAATGGCAGTTGCAAGGAACCGTGTGTTCACGATTGAAGAAATATATGAGAGCGTTTGGAACGAAAGAGCCTATGAAAGTAATAATACAGTAATGGTTCATATTGCAAGATTGAGAAATAAAATTGAAGAGAATCCAAAAGAACCGAAGTTTATACAAAATGTTTGGGGAGTCGGATATAAAATTGAAGATTAGATTTTTACAGGGTATTAGGGCGAAATTTTTTATTGCTTTCATATGTAGCATCTTGTTAGCGACTGTAAGTATAATAGTGTTTCAAATTTTGGCTGGAAATATATATAGTCAGGTTAATGTTTTAGAGGAAAAATATTCATTTTTATATTTTATAGTTTTTTTGATTTTTACTACAACATACTTTGCGTTAATGACAAAAACGCTGATGAAAAGGTTGTCTCAAATTAACAAGAACGTGAAGGAAATAAGTGACGGTAATTTTGAAATACATATACCTATTTCGAAAAGCGATGAGATTGGTGAACTAGCGGCAAATGTTAATAGAATGGCGAAAAGCTTAAAAGAGTCTATTGAGAATGAAAAAAAATCACAGGAAATGAAAAATGAAATGATTAGTAATATTTCTCATGACTTACGAACGCCAGTAACATCTTTAATCGGTTATGCGGACCTGTTAGGAAATAAATTCCATTCGAATGGAGAAGAATGTGAACAGTATGTAAGTATATTAAAGCGAAAAAGTTATGAATTAAAACATCAAGTAGATGATTTATTAGAATACTGTCAAATAAATTATAGAGAGATTGAATTACATAAAGATGAAGTAGATATGAAAGCATTAATTGAACAAATCATGATTGACTTTGTACCACAATTAGATGATGCCAATATGAACTTTTATATTAAAAATGATGAAGTGCTACATGTAGAAGTTGATGTGACACTTATAGTGAGACTATTTGAAAATATAATAGGCAATAGTATTATGTACGGGAGAGATGGAAAGGAAATTGCAATTGAAATTTTCAATAAAACAATGAATGTTGAAGTAGAAATTAAAAATTTTGGACAATGCATTCCGAAAGAGGACCTTCCTTACATTTTTGAGAAGTTTTATCGTAGTGAAAAATCACGTAGTTCTCATACGGGCGGGAAAGGAATAGGACTTGCAATTTCAAAAAGTATAGCCGAGCTCCATCAAGGGGATATCACTGTACGTAGTAACGATAAAGAAACAGTTTTTACTGTGAAATTACCGCAGTATAAAAAAGTAAGAAAGTCGTAAGTATTTCTTTCATATGCTGTAATTTTTACTTTGTATCATTGAGGAAAAGGATATGAGAGTAGGGATGCGACATGTGGAAGAAATTTTTATTAGTAATTATAGTTTCTTTTTTAATTATAAGTTGGATCTTAGTTTATGTAGCTAATGATGTTACATCAGTTTTTGTTTGGTGGAGTATACAGGCTTTTAGTTTTATTTCATTTTTCCTCTTGATAGGATCAGTAATAATATTTTTTTTGAAAGGCATTTTTAGAAAGCGGATAGATAGAACGCTATTTTTAATCATTCTGTTTTCTATCATTGGAGCTTGGCCTGTCGGTTGGTTTGCTAATATAGGTAGAATTGCTTACCCAGCAGATATACAATCTATGAGTCCTAAAGCAGTAGTTCGTTTTCCTTTGAATGAACGAGCATTAATAGGTTGGGGTGGTGATCGGTTAGAAACGAACTATCACGTTATAAAACCAAATGAAAGGTGGGCATATGATATTCTCATTCCACCTGCTGAAGTGAAAAGTAGTAAGTTAGAGGATTACGGAATATATGGAGCGAAAGTAATGGCACCAGCTTCTGGGACGGTTGTATCAATTAATAATAATGAACAAGATTTAGTTCCGGGATCGGATAATTTTCAGTCAATGGCTGGGAATCATATTTATTTACGACTAGATGAAACAGGCACATTTTTAATTCTTGCCCATTTAAAGAAAGGATCAATTAATGTGAGAGAAGGACAACGTGTAAATGAAGGAGAGTTTCTTGCTCAAGTCGGTAACTCAGGAAGTTCAAGTGAGCCGCATTTACATATTCATCATCAAAGGCAAGATCCGTCCAAGGTAAGTATGTTTTTTGCGGAAGGATTGCCACTTTACTTTCGAACTGAAAATGGTGTCATGATGCCGGAAAGAGGGACATACTTAAGTGGTAACTAGAAGAAAATCATTTCATCCAAAAAGGGTATTCCAAATTAAAATTGGAATACCCTTTTTTCATTACCCTACAAATGTTTGATACAATAAGAAAATATTTAAAATGATAACAAGTGCAGCAATGATCCAAGCGATAAAGGTTGTTATGCGGTGATTAACGAGCGCACCCATAATTTTTTTATTGCTTGTAAACATAATAAGTGGTACTAATGCAAAAGCAATACCGAATGATAAGACGACTTGGCTCATGACTAGAGCGTAAGTTGGATTTACACCTAAAGCGATAATTACTAGTGGTGGAATCATTGTAATAAATCGGCGTAAGTATAACGGAATATGCATTCGAATGAAACCTTGCATAATAATATCACCTGACATTGTACCGACAGAAGAGCTAGATAGTCCTGCTGATAAGAGCCCAATTCCAAATAACGCAGCTGATACAGGACCGACTAAGTTACTAAACTGAGTGTATGCCACATCTAAATCTTCAACGTGCATACCATTTTTAAAGAATAGTGCAGCAGCAACAATTAACATACTCGCATTAATTGCTCCAGCGATAACCATTGCGATAATGATATCAATAAATTCGAAACGGAAAATCTTTTTCTTTTGTTCATCAGTTGTTCCAACCACGCGGCGTTGTGTTAATGCAGAATGCAAGTATATTGCATGCGGCATAACTGTTGCACCTAAAATCCCTGCTGCAAGTAATATACTGTCTACACCTTGGAATTTTGGAATAAATAGTCCTGAAAGAAGGGGACTTAATTCTGGTTTTGCATAAAAAACTTGAATCCCAAAAGCGATTACTACAATGAAAATCATTCCTGTAATAATAGCTTCTAGTGGACGAAATCCTCTACGTTGAAATTCAAGGATAATAAATGATCCGGCTGCTGTAATTAAAGCGGCAGGTAGCATCGGGATTCCAAATAGTAAGTAAAGCCCCAATGCAGCTCCAATAAATTCCGCTAAATCTGTAGCCATAATAACTAGTTCACCTTGTATCCATAAGCCGATAGACACAGGCTTTGGAAAGTTTTCACGAGCTATTTCGGGTAAATTGTTTCCTGTAGCAATTCCTAATTTAGCTGATAAAGTTTGGATTAATACAGCCATTAAGTTAGAAGCGAGTATAACCCATAATAGTAAATATCCATATTGTGAACCAGCTGCGATATTTGTAGCAAAGTTGCCAGGATCAATATAAGCAACGGACGCGATAAAAGCGGGTCCTAAAAATGGTAACAGTCTTTTCCAACCTTTTGTTTCTCCACTTAAAGCTAAGTGGGCTGATTGTACAGTTGTACTTTCAGAAGGGAGATGTTCATCTTTTGTTATATCTTTATTCATAGTAGTTTTCCCCTTTAAAATGTTAACTTGATGAAATTATTGTATTTATTCTTACTCATTATTTCAATACATTTAAATATGTTATGTGATAATTTCATTTGAACACGAAAGTTTCCTTAATGCAAATTATATGCCTTTATGCAATGGATGGTGTGATAATGTAAAATGAATTGGGAGTTTATGGTGTGATGACATGGGGAAACATAGTGAATTAAAGGGCTGTTTTTGAAATTTATGTGAACATAAAGCCGATAATACAGCATATTAATTGATGGAATTGCAATTGTATGATATATAATATATTGGGATTACAACATAACCATAGTGTTATGATGTGTAATCTTGTTTTTTATTTTTGTTAACTGATAGAAAATAGTATAAAGAAAAGAAAATGGGATTCATTTTCTTATTATATATGTTTTGATATGAACGTTAACTTATACATGATTTTAAAAATTAGATAGGTGGTAGAAATACATTGGCAACTACAAAACCATACAGAGTATTACTATATTACATGTACACAACAATTGAAAACCCAGAAGAATTTGCTGCAGAGCATTTAGAATTTTGTAATTCACTTGAATTAAAAGGAAGAATTCTTGTAGCAAAAGAAGGTATTAACGGAACTTGTTCTGGAACTGTAGAGCAAACAGAGAAATACATGGAAGCAATGAATAATGATCCACGTTTTGATGGTATCGTATTTAAAATAGATGAAGAAGAAGGGCATGCATTCAAGAAAATGCACGTACGTCCTCGTCCAGAATTAGTTACACTTCGTCTAGAAGATGACATTAACCCACATGAAATAACTGGGAAGTATTTAGAGCCAAAAGATTTTTATGAGGCAATGAAACAAGAAGATACAGTTATCATTGATGCACGAAATGATTATGAGTTTGATTTAGGACACTTCAAAGGTGCGATTAAACCTGATATCGAATCATTCCGTGAATTACCAGATTGGATTAGAGAAAACAAAGAAACACTTGAAGGTAAAAAGATTTTAACTTACTGTACAGGTGGAATTCGTTGTGAGAAATTCTCTGGTTGGTTAGTTCGTGAAGGTTTTGAAGATGTAAGTCAGCTTCACGGCGGAATTGTAACGTACGGAAAAGATCCAGAAGTACAAGGTGAGCTTTGGGATGGACAATGTTACGTGTTTGATGAGCGTATCGCTGTTCCAGTAAACCAAAAAGAACATGTTATCGTTGGTAAAGATCACTTTACAGGTGAACCATGTGAGCGCTATGTAAACTGTTCAAATCCAGAATGTAATAAGAAAATTTTATGTTCTGAAGAAAACGAAGCGAAATATTTACGTGCATGTTCTCATGAATGTCGTGTAAGTCCACGTAACCGCTACGTAATACAACATGAATTAACGGAAGAGCAAGTAGCTGCTGCATTAGAGAAAATCGAAGCAGGGAAGTAAGCTGAATTCGTATAATAAAAAGGGTACTCCAAGTTTTATTTTGGAGCACCCTTTTTTTATTATACAGTCCTGTCATTTGTCGTTTTTTGTCGATAAGTCGATATATTTAAAAAATCGCTGATATATTTCGAGTTGCGCTGATATAATCGGAAAATCGCTGATAAAAATTTCACTTACTGCAGCACACCAAGAATTTGAAAATAACCTTCTTTAGTTTTTATCCTCTTTCTCTTTAACGGCAGAAAGTACCGTTTGTTTTACCCAAGCTTTTCTTTGTTTATGCTGTAGACCCCATTGATATAAACTTTGGGCTCCTAAAATAAGTGAAATGACAATGCCGCTAATCGCAATTAATAGAGCGAAAAATTCAAGAGGGGACGATATTTTGTTTGAATCGGTGTTTCTTAAAAGGTCAATCATAGTAAACCCTAACATTTGGCCCACTACAGAGTAGAGCGTTAAAATTAATAATAAAAGGCTATCTTTTTTAGAGGCGACATTTTCTTGATATTTAAACAAACTATCAAGATTTTGTTTCGCGTTCGAGTATAGAACCTCAATATTAAAAAGTTTTCTTAAGCGGAAGAAAATATCTTCACTTTGTGATTGGGATACTAATTCTAAAGAAAAATAATTAGCAGTGAACGAATTGATCGAATAAATTAATTTCTCTATTTCATTAGTATCTTGTTCAATGTTTAGCTCAGCATAGGCGTTTGCCATTTTTAATAAAACAATTTTATGGAATAGGTTTAATAATAAAGCGTAATAAAATTCCCCGTACATTTGACTAGCAAGTTTAGAGATTTCGCGTTCTCCTTCATTTGTTACACATGTAAAAATATGTTCTTCCATTATGAAATAACGATTTGGAGCCCATCTCTGATAAGCATGTTTTTTTAAATATTCATGAATGTAAGGAAGGTTATTTGCGCTTACATATGGTTTACCATCACTTGTTAATCCGGAAAGACTGGAAGTACGATAAACATCCACTTCATTAAGTTCCATACCTTCTTTTAGTGACAATAAAGTTTGAACGTACATTCTTTGGTCTTCAAAGAAAGGGAAGGTTTGAAAGTATGAACTTCTTAATCTCTTCTTTTCAAAGAAATCAGTTACGCCATGAAATAAATAACCAAAAATGAATTTTTCAACTTGGGAATACTTTTTTCCGTTACATTCAATACAAATAGACTCATTTGTATCAGTTTTAGTTTCAAGTACACGGAAGCGAGCAGCGAATTCGATTGCTTCAGATAAAGTCATATTTGGAGCAGTGTTTACTTTTGTTCGAATTGTTAAGAAGCCAAGTTCATAAGGACAAAGTGTTACATCAATAGAGTGTATCTTGAATGGAATTGAAATAAGGTTTGTTGTTAAATGTCCAGTTAAGTTAAGATCCTTTGAATAACGTTGCAAGCCCTTTTGATGCTCTGAGTGAGGAAAGAGAATTTTATTTGTAAATGAAAGATAGTATGCTTCCATATTTTGATGTGAAACTTTAAACTCCCCATAATATGTATTTTCATCATCGAGATGATCGAGCCGAAAAGGACGAAAATCGTTTTTTTGTAAGAAAGGGAACATATCTTGTTCATATCCAGCTTTAAACGAAAACGGGAATATAAATTGAAATATAGCTGTTGCTACACCTTTTTCCTCAATTGCTTGTATTGCCTCCATCTACATTGTTTCCTTTCCATATATGCTATAGAAACAACATGCCCAAATTTATTTGAAAATAACCACTGTTTTATACTTGTTTAAGAGTGAAAATTCAGCTTATTTAGCAGGGAACATGTATAATGTTATGTATACTAAAAGTTATAAAATTGTATTTTAAAAAGGGGGATGCTGTATGCGGATTTTAGTATTAGGCGCTGGTGGAGTCGGAGGATTTTTTGGTGGCAGATTAGTCGAGAAGGGAGAAGATGTCACGTTTCTTGTTCGTAGTAAACGGAAAAAACAATTAGAGGAAAGAGGACTTGTAATCCGAAGTGTTAACGGGGATTTTTCCTTCCGACCGAAATTAATAACGAAAGAAGAGCGAACTTCTCCATTTGATGTCATTTTATTTTCAACAAAAGCGTATCACTTAAACGAGGCAATTCAAGATTTGAAGCCGTTTGTTGGCGAAAATACTGTAATCATTCCATTGTTAAATGGTATCGCTCATTTATCGCTATTACAAAAAGAATTCGGCGAAGAAAAAGTAATTGGCGGTTTATGCTTTATCGAGACGACGTTAAACAATCAAGGAGAAATTGTACAAACTAGCGCTGCCAACAGACTTGTGTTTGGAGAAATTAAGTCTCAAAATTCAGAGAGAGTAAAGCATATTTCTAAAGCATTTTCAGGTACGAAATCTAGTTTTGTTTTAAGTGAAAATATTACGCAAGATATGTGGCATAAATATTTATTTATTACTGTAATGTCAGGTGTGACAACGTTAATGCGTGCACCAATTGGACCAATCCGTGAAAGTGAAGGCGGCCGTGATTTTATCCGTAATGTGTTTGAGGAATCTGTACAAATCATGAGAGTATTAGGAGCTCCAGTAAAGGCTAATATTGCCCAGGAACATATGAAAACGATTGATAAAATTTCGTATGATATGAAGTCATCGATGCAGCGTGATATGGAAAAGGGTTCGTTTATTGAAGGGAAGCACTTGCAAGGATATTTACTGGATGTAGCAGAGAAATTTTCTATAGCGGCACCATTATTAGGAACTATATATCAAAATTTAAAGGTGTATGAAGAGATGACCTTTAACAAATCTGTAATAGAATTAGATGTATGAAAAAATAAAAAAGATAGCAATATATAAGTGTATTGCTATCTTTTTTATTTTTTTGTATGACAAATTATTTATTTCTTTTCGTTCTATCTGTCAAATTTATTTCCTGTTCACGTTTACCATATAACTGATTAATTTCATTTGCTACTGCATCTAAATATGAATCGGAAAAAATAGGCTTCTTTTCTTTAGACATATGGGTCTCCTTTGCGGATTTTTAATATTCATTATGTATATTTCTCAGCGGATTATGCGCAATCATTTTAATTTTTTTCTTATTAAAAATTTTTGTTTACTTTTTGAAAATAAAGGAGTATTATAATCCACAGTTTTAATTTTCTAAATCGCTGAAACCGCATGGTACGGGGGACCCGTTTTTACGGATTAGTACATAATCCGATGGGGTGAATCCTTGAAAAAGGTAGGGCTACTCATAGGCCCGAATCCGACAGCTAACCTCGTAAGCGTTATATTGAGAAGGAAGGTGGAGCTTGTGCGACAAAAAAAATAATGTCTACAAGTCTATTTCGCTATGGCTTGTAGACATTTTTTGTTTTCTGAAGAAATTGTTTACTTGCTGTAAAAAGCAGAAAAGTTCGTACAAAATTATTGGAGAGTGGACAGCATTGGTTTCATCTATTAAAAGATTTTTAATTGGAAGACCGTTAAAATCAACAGAGCTTGGAGAACAAAAGCTTAATAAAACGAAAGCTTTAGCTATTTTATCTTCTGATGCATTGTCATCAGTTGCTTACGGTCCAGAGCAAATTTTAATTGCTTTAGCAGGTGTGGGAGCGATCGCTTATTGGTATTCCATTCCGATCGCTGTTGGGGTATTAGTATTATTGACAGCCCTTATTTTATCTTATCGTCAAATTATTTTTGCTTATCCGCATGGCGGGGGAGCGTATGTTGTATCAAAAGAAAATTTAGGGATGAATCCAGGCTTAATTGCTGGAGGATCTTTATTAGTCGACTATATTTTAACTGTTGCGGTAAGTGTATCTGCAGGTACAGATGCGCTAACATCTGCTTTTCCTAGTTTACATGCACATAATGTAATCATTGCGATTATATTTGTTATATTTATTACGATCTTAAATTTAAGAGGAGTAACGGAATCAGCTTCCGTTTTAGCATATCCTGTTTATTTATTTGTTTTAGCACTATTTATATTAATTGGTGTAGGCATATATAATATTTTGACTGGTCACGTTTCGCAGGCTTTACACACGCCGATCGGAACGCCGGTTGCGGGCATTAGTTTGTTTTTACTGTTAAGAGCATTTGCATCAGGTAGTTCTGCTTTAACAGGTGTTGAAGCAATTTCAAATGCAATTCCGAACTTTAAAGATCCTGCGCCAAACAATGCTGCAAAAACATTGCTTGCAATGGGTGCATTACTTGCTGTGTTATTTTCAGGAATTGTATTTTTAGCTTATTATTACGGAGTGACGCCGAGTAAAGAAGTAACAGTTGTTTCTCAAATTGCTGAACAAACATTTGGACGTAATTTCATGTACTATGTCATACAAGGTACAACAGCTTTAATATTAATTCTCGCAGCTAATACAGGCTATTCTGCATTTCCTTTATTAGCGGTTAACCTCGCAAAAGATAAATTCATACCGAGAATGTTTACGATTAGAGGAGACCGTCTAGGTTACTCAAACGGTATTATAATACTTGGAGTTGCTTCGATTATTTTAATTGTAGCTTTCCAAGGACAAACAGAACATTTAATTCCGTTATATGCAGTAGGTGTATTTATTCCATTTACACTTTCTCAAACAGGGATGGTATTAAAGTGGCTTCGTGAAAAACCTGAAGGATGGGCTTTAAAATTAACGGTTAATTTAATTGGTGCAGTTATTAGTTTTATCGTAATGAGCATGTTCTTTTTAACTAAATTTGCACAAGTTTGGTCGATTCTTATTTTCTTACCTGCTATTATCTTCTTGTTTCATCGAATTAAGAAGCATTATGATGCAGTGGGTGATCAATTAAGTTTAAAAACTTGTGAACCTCTTATTCCAATTGAGGGGAATGTAATTGTCGTTCCTGTAGCAGGTATGACGCATGTAGTAGAAAATTCATTGAACTATGCGAAATCTCTTTCTGCAGATCAAGTTATCGCTGTATATGTTGCTTTTGACAGAGAAGAGGAAAAGAAATTTGAAGAGAAATGGAAGGTGTGGCAACCTGAAGTAAGGCTTGTTACATTACATTCTCATTATAGAAGTATTATTCAGCCGCTAACGAAATTCATTGATACAGTGCAGTATAAGGCAAGTGAATTGAATTACCGCGTTACGGTCGTTATACCACAGTTCATTCCGAAAAAAGGTTGGCATAACATTCTTCATAATCAATCCAGTTTACTCATACGTGCGTATTTACTTTATAAAAGAAATGTTGTTATTACGACAGTTCCATATCATTTGAAAAAATAAGAAGATTTTTGAAGGATAGCTTCGTGAAAATGAAGCTATCCTTTTTGTGTATATCCTATGCATAATTGCATATGGGTTTAAAAATTATATCGATATAATTTTATCGGTTATTTGCAAGTAGTGTTTTCTGTGGTGATATGTAGATATTTCAATCGATAAAGTGAATCGGATTATATTTTGAAATAAGGACATGAAAGCTTGAAAATAAAGGGAATGAAAATACTTCTTTACGTTATATAAACAGCTGTGTTTAAATGACCTTACAGTACAAAACATATATGAAAACAAAACGAAATTTCATATTTACGCATGTTGTTTAATTTAAAATGAATAATATTTTTACGTAATATATTCACTATGTGAATGTGGGAATTTCGATGAAATAGAAAATTTATACAATGTTATTCATACTAAACACATATGAAAAATAATAAAATGTTTTGTGACGATAAGTAAGTACTGTAGCAATACGAGAGAGGTGGTTCATACATGGATCGCGGTGAGAACGTTCTCTATTTTAACCATCTCAAATTATGGGCAAGAAAATAGAATAATAAAATGCGATAGTAATAGTTGCTAATACATAGGAGGAGTTAAAGTGAAAAAGACTTTAATTACAGGGTTATTGGTTACAGCAGTATCTACGAGTTGCTTCATTCTTGTAAGCGCTTACGCCAAGGAGGGGCAAACAGAAGTGAAAACAGTATATGCGCAAAATGTAATTGCTCCAAATACATTATCCAATTCAATTAGAATGTTAGGATCACAATCACCGCTTATTCAAGCATACGGATTAATTATTTTGCAACAGCCAGACATTAAGGTAAATGCGATGAGTAGCTTAACGAATCATCAAAAGTTTGCAAAGGCGAATGTACGAGAATGGATTGATGAATATAATCCGAAGCTAATTGACTTAAATCAAGAAATGATGAGATACAGCACTAGATTTAATAGCTATTATAGTAAGCTCTATGAACTAGCAGGAAACGTAAATGAAGATCAGCAAGCAAAAGCAGATTTTATGAGTGCATATGGAAAATTACAATTGCAAGTACAAAGCATCCAAGAGAGTATGGAGCAAGATTTATTAGAGTTAAATCGATTTAAAACAGTATTAGACAAAGATAGTAACAACTTATCAATTAAAGCCGATGAAGCAATAAAAACACTGCAAGGATCAAGTGGAGATATTGTGAAATTAAGAGAAGATATTAAAAGAATTCAAGGGGAAATTCAAGCTGAACTAACTACTATTTTGAATAGACCTCAAGAAATCATTAAAGGTTCTATTAATATCGGTAAACAAGTATTTACAATCACAAATCAAACTGCACAAACGAAAACAATCGATTTTGTTTCTATCGGTACTTTAAGTAATGAAATTGTAAATGCTGCAGATAGTCAAACGAGAGAAGCAGCTCTTCGCATTCAACAAAAGCAAAAAGAGTTATTGCCACTTATTCAAAAGTTATCACAAACTGAAGCAGAGGCGACTCAAATTACATTCGTTGAAGATCAAGTAAATAGCTTTACAGAATTAATTGATCGTCAAATTACAACTTTAGAAACGTTATTAACGGATTGGAAAGTTTTAAATAATAATATGATTCAAATTCAAATGAATGTTGAAGAAGGCACGTATACAGACAGTAGTTTACTTCAAAAACATTTCAATCAAATTAAAAAAGTAAGTGATGAAATGAATAAACAAACAAATCAATTTGAAGATTACGTTACAAACGTTGAAGTACATTAAGCAGAAAAATAATTAGCGATATAGGGAGAGAAGAAAAATGACAAAAAAACCATATAAAGTAATGGCTCTATCAGCACTTATGGCAGTATTTGCAGCAGGAAACATTATGCCAGCCCATACGTATGCAGCTGAAAGCACAGTGAAACAAGCTCCAGTTCATGCGGTAGCAAAAGCTTATAATGACTATGAAGAATACTCATTAGGACCAGAAGGCTTAAAAGATGCAATGGAAAGAACAGGTTCAAATGCTTTAGTAATGGATCTGTATGCTTTAACAATTATTAAACAAGGTAATGTTAACTTTGGAAATGTATCGTCTGTTGATGCGGCTTTAAAAGGAAAAGTCATTCAGCATCAAGATACAGCGAGAGGAAATGCGAAGCAATGGTTAGATGTATTAAAACCACAGCTTATTTCAACGAATCAAAATATCATTAACTACAATACGAAATTCCAAAACTATTATGATACTTTAGTTGCTGCAGTTGATGCAAAGGATAAAGCAACTCTTACGAAAGGCTTAACTAGATTATCAAGTAGTATTAATGAAAATAAAGCGCAAGTGGATCAGTTAGTAGAAGACTTGAAGAAATTCCGAAATAAAATGACTTCGGATACGCAAAACTTCAAGGGTGATGCAAATCAAATTACATCTATATTAGCTAGTCAAGATGCAGGAATTCCGCTTCTGCAAAATCAAATTACAACGTACAATGAAGCAATTAGTAAATATAATGCAATTATTATCGGTTCATCTGTTGCGACAGCTCTAGGACCAATTGCAATTATCGGTGGTGCAGTAGTTATTGCTACGGGCGCAGGAACACCGCTAGGAGTAGCATTAATTGCAGGTGGCGCAGCAGCTGTAGGCGGTGGTACAGCTGGAATCGTATTAGCGAAGAAAGAGCTTGATAATGCACAAGCAGAAATTCAAAAGATAACAGGACAAGTTACAACTGCGCAATTAGAAGTAGCAGGATTAACGAACATTAAAACACAAACAGAGTATTTAACAAATACAATTGATACTGCAATTACAGCGTTACAAAATATTTCAAACCAATGGTACACAATGGGATCAAAATACAATTCTTTACTTCAAAATGTAGATTCTATTAGTCCAAACGACCTAGTTTTCATTAAAGAAGATTTAAACATTGCGAAAGATAGCTGGAAAAACATTAAAGACTATGCAGAAAAGATTTATGCGGAAGATATTAAAGTAGTAGATACGAAAAAAGCATAATCGAATACGAATTGTTAGAGCGTTAAGTGTTGATGAATGATTTGAAGCTCCTGTTCAGTTGTGAGCAGGAGCTTTTGATATCCTTATAAGGAGAATAGGTGAAAAATATGCAGAAAAGTTTTTATAAAAAATGCCTTTTAACGTTAATGATTGCTGGGGTGGCAACGAGTAACGCATTTCCTTTACATCCTTTTGCAGCAGAACAAAACGTAAAAACATTGCAAGAAAGTGCGCAAAATTATTCTCTAGGGCCAGCTGGATTCCAAGACGTTATGGCGCAAACGACATCGAGCATATTTGCAATGGATTCATATGCAAAATTAATTCAAAATCAGCAAGAGACAGATTTAAGTAAAATAAGTTCGATTAATAGTGAATTTAAAGGGAATATGATTCAGCATCAAAGAGATGCAAAAGTTAATGCAGCATATTGGTTAAATAATATGAAGCCTCAAATTATGAAAACGGATCAAAATATTATAAATTACAATAATACTTTTCAATCGTATTATAATGACATGTTAATAGCGATTGATCAAAAGGATAGCGGAAAATTAAAAGCGGATTTAGAAAAGTTGTATGCGGATATTGTAAAGAATCAAAATGAGGTAGATGGATTATTAGGAAATTTGAAAGCTTTTCGCGATAGAATGGCGAAAGATACAAATAGTTTCAAAGAGGATACAAATCAGTTAACAGCGATATTGGCAAGTACGAATGCTGGTATTCCAGCTCTAGAGCAACAAATAAATACATATAACGATTCGATTAAAAAGAGTAATGATATGGTCATTGCTGGTGGCGTACTTTGCGTAGCTCTAATAACATGTCTTGCTGGCGGGCCGATGATTGCGGTTGCGAAAAAAGATATCGCAAATGCAGAAAGAGAAATCGCTAATTTAAAAGATAGAATTTCAGGAGCACAAGCAGAAGTCTTAATTTTGACTGATGTAAAAAATAAAACAACAAACATGACAGAAACAATTGATGCAGCAATTACAGCACTACAAAACATATCAAATCAATGGTATACAGTAGGTGCAAAATATAATAATTTACTACAAAACGTAAAAGGAATTACTCCAGAAGAGTTTACGTTTATAAAAGAAGATTTACATACAGCGAAAGATAGCTGGAAAGATGTAAAGGATTATACAGAAAAATTACATGAAGGTGTGGCAAAGTAAACAGTGGACTAGTTCTGCTGTTTATTTTTTTATCCTGTTTTTTGTGAGAGTTGAACTTGCAATTATATATAAGTTTGTCATGTGTTTTATCCATGTGTGTATAAAAATCTTTTTGTTATCGCTCCCTTTGATAGAATCCATTTTCATATGGTTTTTTTTACCGAATTTTTTAAAAATTAAATTTTATGGCTTGATAATTCATTTGAAATGATTTAATCTTATGTCAAATGATATGTTTATCTATCAAAAATGCTTTTGTAAAGATAAAGGAGTGATTGAGAATGTTAAACGCCCTATTGATGGTAAGTCTTTAGGTACAGCAGCATTGAAAAGATTGGGAAGAAATGAGTGAGCTTTCACAATAAAGAACTCTATAACTTTATGTAGTGTTTGATACCCTTCGATTAGATTTTTTGAAAAACAAATCAATATTAATTGAATCAAAGTTTAAAAATTAAATATATGAGTAGTAGAAAAAATCCATTAGTTGTTATCATGTTCTAATAAAAAATGGGAAATGGAAATTCTGAGAAAACCTGTTCAGAAAGTAAGTTAGTGAGGGGAATTCAAAACCAATTTAATAAAAGCGAGGTAAATAATATGACTTTTGAAGAAAAATTACAAGCATATGCAGAACTTACGGTGAAAATCGGTGTCAATATTCAACCAGGGCAATACTTATTAGTCAATACATCAGTGGATGCATTGGATTTCGCCCGTATAATTGTGAAAGAGGCTTATAAGGCTGGGGCAGGGCGTGTTCATGTTAATTTTTCGGATGAAGAAATGGAACGTGCTTACTTTGATTATGCCTCAGATGAAGAATTTAATCGCTTCCCAGAGTGGATAGTCAAAATGAATGATGAGCTGATCGAACGTAAAGGAGCACTATTAATGATAGATGCTACAGATCCTGATAAATTTACAGGTATTTCATCTGATCGCCTAGCTACCTATCAAAAGGTAGCAGGAGCTGCTCTGAGAAACAATCGCAACGCCGTAATGAAGGATTCAATAGCTTGGTCGATGGTAGCAGTTCCTTCACCAAAGTGGGCATCGAAGGTGTTCCCAGGTTTAGCAACTGAGGATCAAGTACCAGCATTATGGGAGGCTATTTTTAAAGCTGTTCGTATTGGTGACGGCAGTGCTATTGAAAAATGGCGTGAACATGTAACAAATTTAGAATCTCGTGCGGTCCTACTGAACGATAAAAAATATATGAAGCTTCACTATACAGCGCCAGGTACTGATTTAACAATTGCATTAGCACCACAGCATAAATGGGTTACTGGAGGTGGTAAAACTCCTGATGATACTATCTTTATGGCTAATATGCCGACAGAAGAGGTTTATACGTTACCGATGAAACAAGGTGTAAATGGCTATGTAAGCAATACAAAACCATTAGTTTATCAAGGGAATATTATCGATGGCTTTAAACTGACATTTGAAGAAGGAAAAATTGTTAAAGCTGAAGCACAGGTAGGACATGATTTATTACAGGAGCTTATTAATGTGGATGAAGGCTCTTGCTATTTAGGTGAAGTAGCACTTGTACCACATGAATCACCGATTTCAGCATCGGGAATTTTATATTTTAATACATTGTTTGATGAAAATGCATCGAACCATTTAGCGATTGGTAAAGCTTATCCAACTTGCTTAGAGGATGGAAGAGATTTAGAAAACGATCAGCTTGAAACGTTAGGGGCAAATATTTCAATAACACATGAGGACTTTATGATTGGCAGCAGTGAGATGGATATCGATGGTATTCTACCAGATGGAACTGTAGAACCAATTTTCCGTAAAGGTAGCTGGGCATTTTAAGTTTTTAATTTGAATAAAGGAGTAGAGTGGATGCAACGGTTACTAAGCATAATTGGTGCAACTATATAGGTGTTTCATCTGCTTTTGCTTAGGCTGAAAACTACCTCTTTAATTAGAAGTAAAATGCATGCAAAGGAGATAGGCCAATGAATTTCTGGGAAGTTGTTTTGATAGTAGTGAATTTTAGTCTATTGAGTTGGATACTGTTAATAGGCAGAGAAACGAAAAAGTGGTCTAAATTAGCTACTTTGATTGCCGTTGTAATGGTTACAGTTCAGTTATTGGCAGAAGGTTTTAGGTGGCAGATGATTCCGGCATATGTATCCCCAGTTATCTTAATTTTATGCTATTTATTAACTGGGCGGAAAAAGGGCTTTAGAAGTTCGGGTATATTCATAGTTAAGACTTCGTTACTATGTATCTATTTGTCTGTAGCAGTTGCGCTACCCTTACTTATGCCAGTATTTTCATTTGAAGAACCAACTGGTCCACATAGGGTCGGTACGAAGCTATATCATTGGGTTGATCATCAGAGAAATGAACCATATTCGAAAAATCCAAACGATCGGCGCGAA
The DNA here is from genome assembly GCF_057809515.1 of Bacillus sp. FG16. Lineage (NCBI taxonomy): Bacteria > Bacillati > Bacillota > Bacilli > Caryophanales > Bacillaceae > Bacillus > Bacillus sp. FG16. The sequence continues at coordinate 18,603 of NZ_JBMDKC010000060.1, read as the reverse complement.
CTGATGGTGCAAATTTGGTATCCTGCAGCTGAAAAAAGCAAGGGGGATCCAGAACCTTATATTCGTAACATAAATGAGCTCTCCAAGGGATTGGAAAAAACATTGTCTATTCCTGCATTTGCATTCAGCCACATGGAATTGGTAAAGTCTCATTCGTTTATGGATTTACAACTCTCAGACTCAGAGAATCACTATCCCATATTACTCTTCTCTCATGGTTTTAATGGTTTTCGTAATCAAAACACGTTTCAAGTTGAGGAGTTGGCTAGTCAAGGATATATTGTTCTAAGTATCGATCATACCTTTGATGCTGCAGCTACCGTCTTTCCAGGTGGTCGAACTGCTTACGTGCAGCCCATCAATTTAACTGATGAAGGAGATAGCCACATAAAATTATGGGAGGAAGATGTCAGCTTTGTCCTCAATCAGATAGAGAAACTTAACGAAAACGATGAGACCGGTTTCTTTACAGGAAGACTGGATACCTCGCGAATTGGAATGTTTGGCCACTCTTACGGTGGAGCTACCGCAGCACAAATACTTGCAAAAGATTCTCGTGTCAAAGCAGCTATCAATATGGATGGTACATTGTATGGTGAAATTTTGCCTGAAAGTGGCATTGGAAAACCATTTCTGCTCATGAGTGCAGAAGAGCCTGATGAAGCAGATCCCTTTGAAGTGAGGGAGCGATACGGACGTGGGTTAGCTGGTGGTGGTATGTCAATGGTCATTCCTCATACGGATCATACAAGCTTTACCGATTTACATTTGTTCTCACCTCTGTTGCAGAGCCCAGGTGAAAATCCAAAGGAAGTTCATCGTATTATTAACGAATTCAGCCTGGCATTTTTTGACCAGTATGTAAAACAGAAGGATGACGGCTCAACCCTTAAAAGGCTGATGACCAAATACCCGGAAGTGAATTTTAAAGTAAACCGATAACTTTATGCAGAAAGTAACTTCATTATAAAATATTCAATAATTAAATGAAGTGCAAACGGATTTAATAAAAGTAGAAAAATTACTGTAATTATTAATTCGTCATAAAAATAGTTAAAAAAACCAGATAAGGTAATCATTTTTTCTACTAAGAAAGCGATTCGTACCATTTCCTTTGGCTCTTGTATTTATTACATTAAAGAATTTAATTTCTTCATCGTTATCTAAATAATGAAATGCTAAAAATGAAACATTCAAAGTGCTATCAGTTTCAGTAATATAATTCTTTTTGAAAAGCTACATTCAGCAGCTGGACACTTTATTTGAGATTGTTTATTATAATATCAAATGATATATTCATCTATCAAAAATGACGACTTTATACAGAAAAAGGGAGAGATTGACGATGAAGAAAGACTTGTCAGCGTTGAAGGAAGCGAGATTTAATGCAATTCTTGATTCAGCTACTATATTGCTTGTTGAAAATCCTACTGCTTCGATGAATGAAATTGCGGAATATGCGGGAATTGGAATTGCTACACTCCATCGCTACGTCGAAAGCAGGGAGAAATTGATGCTGTTCTTGGGCCATCGGGCTATACAAATGGTAAGTGATACTGTAAACCAGATTCCACTGGATGAGGAAAGAAGTGAAAACTATATCCCGGAACTCATTGAAGCGTTAATCCCTTTAGGTGACAAAATCTATTTTCTAGGTCATGATGCATCTGTATTTAACAACAAAGAATTAGGTGAAGCAGAAGAGAAGCTGAGGGAACCCTTAAGACGCGTTATTGAATTGCTACAACAAAGAGGTTACTTTCAGCAAACAGTTAGCAGCGAATGGATTTTGAATACGCTTTATGCTCTGCTTTTCCATACCTGGGAACAGGTACATGAAGGAAATGTGGCTAAAAAATCTGCTGCAGAGCTTGTTTTAAATACATTTTATTATGGTTTCAAAGCTAAGGATGAATTGAGAGGGAAGTGAACTGATTCAAATCCATGATAATTAATATTAATAATATAGAAAGTGAAAAGGAGCAATAGGATAATGAATAAAATCTCTATTGTAAAGGCTGTTCATCAATCCATGGTCGGCGCCCAGCTAAATGTAATGGCATTGGAATACATGGCGTTTCCACTTGCAGGATCTGAGGAGAAGAACACAGTCGATTGGACATTTTGTAAGCTATGGCGGCAGGAGAACAACCGTTTCAGTCATCAATACGCTTATGAAGCTCAAATGGATGGGAAAACTTTAGGGATGATTACTTGCTATCCCATACCCGTTTTAAATCGTCTTGCCTGGCCCACTTTTAAACAGCTGCTTTCGTTCCGAAAGCTGGGTTTTGTTGTTTATAACATACTGAATATCAAAATGCTTTATTCCATGTTTACCTTGAAGGAGGGAGAAGATGACGAGTTTCACATCGGAACAATTGCCTTACTGCCCGAAAGTCGAGGACTAGGGATAGGTACCAGACTAATTGAGTTTGCTGAGGAACAAGCTTCGCTGCAAGGCTTTGCCAAATGCTCTCTGACGGTAAAGAAAGAGAACCAACTTGCCATTAAATTGTATCAGAGGATAGGATACCAGATTACAGGTGAAATCAATAAACCAAAGTTATCGTTGTACAGAATGGTCAAAAACGTAGAACCTTACAACCATTTATAAAAAATTTGTACAGTATTAGAGGGTACCACCACATGCCCATAAACTTAAGGATTCAAAATTACCCCAAAGTAAAAAATGTAAATTTTGTACAAGTTAACACAAAATTTTAGCTTGATAGTGATGGGATGGGGCCTCTATATAAAAAAACACAGTTTACACTCAAACTGTGTTTTTTCGACGTATAATGATTTATCAACATTTCTTTTTATTCTTTAAAATCAGCAACAGAACCAGGCCTCTCCTCAAAGTATAAATTCCAAGGGAGGAACCGTTTTTTTATTTACTTATATACGTACAGCTGTACCACTTACAGCAACCATTAACATTCCATCACGTACAACCTCGTAATCTACGTCAATACCAACGATAGCGTTCGCACCTTTTTGTTTTGCAAGTTCTTTCATTTCGTCCATCGCAATATCACGAGCGTCTTTTAGCTTACTTTCATAAGCACCAGCACGGCCACCGACAACATCACGAACTGAAGCGAATAAATCACGGACAATGTTTGCACCCATAATAGCTTCACCATTTACAATATCAATATACTCAATAATTTCTTTACCTTGAATTCCAGAAGTTGTTGTTACAATCATGACTGACACTCTCCTAATAAGTTGTAGTTTTGATAAGATTTCTTATGCCTTAGAAAAAGTGGTTCTGGTGCCAAAAATACTCGATAGAAACATAGAGTATTTTTGCATCAAAACCTGCAATTGTTTAACATATGTATCGCTATGACATATGCAATTGAATGAAAGTGATGCAATTGTTTAACATATGTATCGCCATAACATATGCAATGGATCTCTTAGAAATAAGATAAGCTACAGTAAGTATCACCGAGCCAGGTAAATAAATAGCAATATCCGAAAGCTGATTCGTATGAAGAACTGTAAAAATTATAATCGAAATGATAGATGCAATAGCAGTACCAATATAATGTGAAAAACGATTTAATATTATATGACGAAACACAGTTTCTTCAAGCAATGGCCCTAGAATACCAAATACTAGCAATGTAAAAATAAGAGGTATCCCCGTGCCTGTTTCAAGAAGCTGTTCTTGGTTCTCTGGCTGGGCAGTTGCTAGAAAACGCATAACAGATTGTTCTACAATTACCGTAAATAAAACCACCAGAGGAACACTTACTATTTTCAAAATTGTTTTCTCTTTAAAATAAGTAAAACTTTCAATAATTTCTTTCCTAAAGAAAATTATTCCTACAATAGCAGGTACAGTCAAACCGATGGCACTAAGAGCAAATTCTGATTCAACTAAATTACTGTTAGTTAAAAGTGATAGGCCAAATAATATGAACAAGCCAATTTGGAGTAGTGCAAACATTGTATAAACTATTAGCATAATAATTTCTTTTTTATTCATTTTTATAAAGTTCACTTTATTGCCCCCGTAATTAAATTACCTACAATCTTTGATTTTTCTTTCTGCATAAAGTTCTCCTTATAAATATATTTATATAAAAATTTCAAACCGGACGGTTCGGTCTGAATCGAAATCTAATAATACTACAAGTTTCTAGTTTTTTAAACCTTTTTTACAAAGTATTAACAAAATCAAAATGGAAAAAAGCAAATATATTTATATCTCAGTTGCTTTGTTACAATTTAATTCCAGTAATCATTAATGATTAATCTTTTATAGAATGAAGTGAAAGTGGGGGAGTTCGAACACTTTAGCTAAACATATTAATAAAAATTATATATAATAATCATATGTCTATACGTTAAAATTAACTATATATTTTTACCCCTGCTACGAAGTTAGGTGAAAGTAGTTGTATAACATGACTGAATTGAATAATTGGTCATGTTAATTTTGACAGAAAATTCATTTGAGTGATATAGATAATACAATTTGATTAACCTCTTTTCAAACCGTATTGTTTGAGGTTCAGATAATATAGGGGTTGATAAGATATTTTTGTTCCAAACTTCTTTATACTTACAAAAAAATTCAAGAAAATAGATGGTAAATATCACCTGAAATATTAAGCTCGTTTTTATTAGGAGGATTACAAAGCATGACTAAAGTTGATAAGGTTAAAGAAAAAATTATTGAAACATCTTTATATTTATTTAATACTAATGGGATAACTCGCACATCCATCCAGGATATAATGACAGCTACTGAATTACCTAAAGGATCTATTTATCGTAGATTCAAAAGTAAAGAAGAAATTGTCCTTGCTGCCTACGACAAAAGTGGTGAGATTATGTGGAGTCATTTTCATAAAGCAATGGAAAATAAAAAGACAGCAATTGATAAAATCCTTGCAATTTTCCTTGTATATCAAGATGCAGCTAATAATCCTCCTATTGCTGGAGGCTGTCCATTACTTAATAGCGCAATTGAAAGTACTGGAGTATTTCCAGAATTACAAAAAGCAGCAGCAAAAGGTTATGATGATACAGTAATGTTAATGGCTTCTCTCATAAAAGAAGGAATAGAGAAACAAGAACTTAAAGAAGATACAGATATTATATCGCTCGCTTCTTTTCTTGCATCTTCAATGGAGGGAGCTATTATGGCAAGTCGCGTATCTAACGATAATATACACCATCATTATTTTATTGAACAAATAAAACATCATCTTTTCTCTTATTCTAAATAAGTGAGAACTTGCAGTGTTTTCATCCGATTTTTATAAACTTAAATTGAATACATACCCCTTATGAACAGTATCTTTTGTTTATGAGGGGTATTTGAATAGCTTTTAGACGATGTTTCATGTTTCTTATTGAACGTCTTTGTTATCGTTACTACAGGAAAAGCAATAAAGAATGAATTACATATAAACTGATTTATATGTTGTAAGTGTTTCTATATTGAGTTTGTAAATCTACACAATAAGGTTTCATTGTATATAATACGTAGAATAGAAGTTCAGTTAGATAAAATTCGGTAGTCGAATTTTTTTGCATAAAGCTGTATAATGCTTGTAACGAAAGGGAAATACAGGAAGGGATTTGTAATGAGTTACTATGGAAAAAGATAAACAACAATTAAGCGTTGAAGTTGCAAGATTATATTATCAATCAGATTATAGTCAGCAAGAAATTGCTAACAAATTAAATATTTCAAGACCGACGATTTCTAGATTGTTAAAGTACGCGAAAGAAAAAGGGTTTGTTCAAATTAGCATCGCCGATCCATTTGCGGATTTAGATAACGTTGGGAATTTACTGAAAGAAAAGTACAACTTGTTAGAGGCACATGTTGTGTTTTCTCCAGTACCGGAATATGCAACGATTACAGAGTATATAAGTAAATATGCTGCTGAGTATATGGAAAAGACGGTTAAAAACGGTGATATTGTTGGTGTAAGCTGGGGAATGACGATGTATGAAATCGCTAGAAAAATCGTACCGCAACATGTAAAAGGGGTAGAGGTTGTCCAGTTAAAAGGCGGTATTAGTCATTCGAGTGTAAATACATATGCGAATGAGACGATAGCTTTATTTGCAGATGCTTTTCAAACGACGCCAAGAAATCTACCTCTTCCAGTTATATTTGATAATGCAGTGACAAAAGAATTAGTAGAGCAGGATCGACATATTCATCACATTATTGAAATGGGGAAACAAGCGAATATTGCAGTTTTCACTGTAGGAACAGTGCGAGACGAAGCGCTATTATTCCGATTAGGTTATTTCGATAAGGATGAAACAAGTTTACTCAAAAAACAATCGGTCGGTGACATTTGTTCACGTTTCTTTGATGGAGACGGAAATATTAGTAGCGAAGAGATTAATCAGCGTACAATTGGAATTGAGTTAGAGGAACTGAAATTAAAGAAACGCTCTATTTTAGTTGCAGGTGGTAATAGAAAAATAAAAGCAATTGATGGTGCGTTACGTGGCGGGTATGCAAATGTATTAATTATCGATCAGCATACAGCAAAAGAACTGTTACATTATGAAAAAGGTTAGAAATAAAAGGAGTTCTCAAAATGTTAATTTTGAGAACTCCTTTTATTTTGTTATGTATGAATGATAGGAGTCTTTTTTGAACACAAATTGCCTTTTTAAAAATAATTATGGATATGGAGATACATACTACCATTGTTAACATAGAAAATTTGATTATATATGAAGTGTTCTTTGTTAGAATGCGCTTTATTTACTACAAGAAAATGCCTTTTAAAAAAGAATGAACAAAATTTCAAAAGTGTATTTACATTTGTTCAACTAAGAGTTAGAATGAAGTTGTTAAAAGATATGAGGAGTGAAGATAATGAACATTGCAAAGTTAATTGACCATACAATTTTAAAAGCTAATACTACTAAAGAAGATGTTATGAAAGTAATCGAAGAAGCAAAGGAATATAAATTCGCTTCTGTTTGTATTAACCCAACATGGGTAAAATTAGCGGCTGATGAACTAGCTGGACATGATGTAGACGTTTGTACTGTAATCGGTTTCCCATTAGGAGCAAGCACTACTGAAACAAAAGCATTTGAAACAAAAGATGCTATTGCAAAAGGTGCAACTGAAGTTGATATGGTAATCAACGTAGGCGCTTTGAAAGATGGCGACAACGAACTTGTTGAAAAAGACATTTATGAAGTAGTACAAGCAGCAAAAGGAAAAGCTCTTGTAAAAGTAATCATTGAAACTTGCCTATTAACAGATGAAGAGAAAGTACGCGCTTGTGAATTATCAGTAAAAGCTGGTGCTGATTTCGTAAAAACGTCAACTGGATTCTCAACTGGCGGAGCAACTGCTGAAGATATCGCATTAATGCGTAAAACAGTAGGACCAAACGTTGGTGTAAAAGCATCTGGCGGTGTTCGTACACGTGAAGATGCAGACAAAATGGTAGCTGCTGGAGCTTCTCGCGTTGGAGCAAGTGCTAGTGTTGCAATCGTATTAAATGATGCAAAAGGTGCTACAGATAACTACTAATCGATAAAAGCTTAAAGCAATAGATATACGTTTAAAGTATATCTATTGCTTTAATAATTGAAAAAAATGTAAGCGGATACGAATGGGAGGAAACGGCTTATGAAATACTTAATCGGTGTTTTTGGCCTCGTATTGATTTTAGGTATCGCTTGGCTTGCTAGTAATGATAGAAAGAAAGTCAAATATCGTCCAATCATAACGATGGTTATATTACAATTCATTTTGGGGTTTCTATTATTAAATACAAGTGTAGGGAATATATTAATTAGCGGAATAGCAGATGGTTTTGGAGAGCTATTAAAATATGCCGCTGACGGTGTGAATTTCGTATTTGGTGGATTAGTAAATCAAAAAGAGTTTTCGTTCTTTTTAAGTGTATTAATGCCAATCGTATTTATATCAGCCTTAATAGGTATTTTGCAACATATTAAAGTATTACCTATTATTGTGAAATCTATCGGTCTAGCATTAAGTAAAGTAAATGGAATGGGGAAACTAGAATCATATAACGCTGTGGCATCGGCGATTTTAGGACAATCGGAAGTATTTATTTCGGTTAAGAAACAACTAGGGTTATTGCCAGAGAAAAGAATGTATACATTATGTGCATCAGCAATGTCTACAGTTTCTATGTCTATCGTTGGATCATATATGGTTTTATTAAAACCACAATATGTTGTAACCGCTTTAGTGCTTAACTTATTCGGTGGCTTCATCATTGCTTCTATCATTAACCCGTATGAAGTTACTGAGGAAGAAGATATGTTAGAAGTACAAGAAGAAGAGAAGAAGACCTTCTTTGAAGTATTAGGGGAATACATTATTGATGGATTTAAAGTTGCGATTACAGTAGCAGCTATGTTAATTGGTTTCGTAGCTCTTATCGCATTCATTAATGCAGTATTTAAAGGTGTAATTGGTATTTCATTCCAAGAAATTCTTGGTTATGCATTTGCACCATTTGCATTTATTATGGGTGTACCTTGGCATGAAGCAGTTAATGCCGGAAATATTATGGCAACAAAATTAGTATCAAATGAATTTGTCGCTATGACAGATTTAGCACAAGGAAACTTTAATTTCTCAGATAGAACGACAGCGATTATCTCTGTATTCTTAGTTTCATTTGCAAACTTCTCTTCAATTGGGATTATTGCAGGAGCAGTTAAGAGCTTAAATGAAAAGCAAGGGAATGTAGTCGCAAGATTTGGTTTGAAATTACTATTCGGTGCAACATTAGTAAGTTTCTTATCAGCAACAATCGTTGGTTTATTATTTTAATAGATTTATATAATATAAAAAGGAATGGTGATTGTAATGAGAATGGTAGATATTATCGCAAAAAAACGTGACGGCAAAGAATTAACGACTGAAGAAATCAAATTCTTTATTAATGGATATACAGACGGAAGTATTCCTGATTATCAAGTGAGTGCACTTGCAATGGCAATCTTCTTTAAAGATATGACAGATCGCGAACGTGCAGATTTAACGATGGCGATGGTTGAGTCTGGAGAAACGATCGACTTATCAGCAATTGAAGGAATTAAAGTAGACAAACATTCAACTGGCGGTGTTGGTGATACAACAACATTAGTATTAGGACCATTAGTAGCTGCTTTAGATGTACCAGTAGCAAAAATGTCTGGTCGTGGTTTAGGGCATACAGGCGGAACAATTGATAAATTAGAAGCGGTAGAAGGATTCCACGTTGAAATTACGAAAGAACAATTCATTGATATTGTAAACCGTGACAAAGTAGCTGTTATTGGACAAACAGGAAACTTAACACCTGCAGATAAAAAGATTTATGCATTACGCGACGTAACAGGAACTGTTAACTCAATTCCTTTAATCGCAAGTTCAATTATGAGTAAAAAAATTGCAGCTGGTGCTGACGCAATCGTACTTGATGTAAAAACAGGTGCTGGTGCATTTATGAAAACAGAAGAAGATGCAAAAGAATTAGCACATGCAATGGTACGTATCGGAAATAACGTAGGACGTCAAACAATGGCAGTTATTTCAGATATGTCACAACCTCTTGGATTTGCGATTGGTAATGCTCTAGAAGTGAAAGAAGCAATTGATACGTTAAAAGGTGAAGGTCCAGAAGATTTAACAGAATTAGTACTTGTATTAGGAAGTCAAATGGTCGTACTTGCGAAAAAAGCAAATACGTTAGAAGAAGCTCGTGAAATGCTAATTGAAGTGATGAAAAACGGAAAAGCAACTGAGAAATTTAAAGAGTTCTTAAGCAATCAAGGCGGAGATAGCTCAATTGTAGACAATCCAGAAAAAATGCCACAAGCGAAGTATGTAATTGATGTACCTGCAAAAACTTCAGGTGTTATTTCTAACATTGTTGCAGATGAAATCGGTATCGCAGCTATGTTACTTGGTGCTGGCCGCGCAACAAAAGAAGATGAAATTGATTTAGCAGTAGGTTTAATGTTACGCAAAAAAGTTGGCGATGCAGTAAAAGAAGGCGAGCCGTTCGTAACAATCTACGCAAATCGTGAAAATGTAGAAGATGTAAAAGCAAAAATTTATGAGAACATCTCTATCGCTGAAACAGCAGTGGCTCCTAAATTAGTTCATACAGTTATTACTGACTAATCATTATTTCATTTACTTTGAGGGGGAAATAATATGGATAAGAAAAAATATATTGAAGAAGCAAACAAGATGTTATCGAAAGCGTATATTCCGTATTCTAAATTTCCTGTTGGCGCAGCGTTAGTTACGAAAGAAGGGAAAATCTATACTGGTTGTAATATAGAAAATGCTTCTTACGGTTTATGTAACTGTGCAGAAAGAACAGCAATATTTAAAGCAGTATCAGAAGGTGAGCGCGATTTTAGTTACTTAGTTATTACAGGAGAAACTGATGGACCGATTTCACCATGTGGTGCGTGTAGACAAGTAATTGTTGAATTCTGTGATCCGAAAATGCCTGTATTACTAACGAATGTAAAAGGTGATGAAAAAGAAGTGACTGTTGAGCAATTACTTCCAGGTGCTTTCACAATTGACGATTTAAAATAAGTTAAAAAGCCATTTTGCAATTATTAATTGCAGAATGGCTTTTTTGTTCATATTCCGTTCATAAACTTTGCGTAAAATGATTGCAGCGAATATGGAAAGTTTACAGCAGGAGGAATATAATGAAGAAATTCTATAATGCGGCATGTAGTTACTTATTGGTTTATGATTTTGCTAAAAAAGTCATTTAAATAGATAGGAGTGGAAAGTATGATAGCACTTTTATCAAGTGTCATAGCGGTTTGTATGGCTGTTGGGGTAATGTTTCTACGTTTTAAAGCAGCGAAAAAGCCGGTAACGAAAAAGAAAATTATATTACCACCAATTTTTATGAGTACAGGCGCGATGATGTACTTTTTACCAGAGTTTCGATTAACATCGTTAGAAATAGTCGAGGCAATTAGTATAGGGCTTATTTTCTCTATTTTTCTTATTAAAACAACTAAGTTCGAAATAAAGGGCGAACATATATTTATGAAACCGTCAAAAGCATTCATATTCATTTTAGTAGGCTTATTAGCTGTACGCGTGGCATTAAAGTCATATTTAAGCCAATCAATTGATTTGGCAGAGTTAAGCAGCATGTTTTTCTTACTTGCATTTGCGATGATTGTGTCGTGGAGAATTGCGATGTATCGCTCGTTTACTAAATTAGAAAAGACAATAAACAGAGCTGGAATTTCTATATAGGAAATCCAGCTCTGTTTATGTTTTATTGAAATTCTTTAGCGTGGAACTCATTTGCTTAATTTTAAACGTATTTGAGCATCTTGTAATGCAACTGGTGTAACGTTAAGACCATTCGAATCAACAATTTTTGTATTTAATAAAATGGAATCTAGGCTTCCACGAAATGTTTCTGTATAGTTTTGACGTAACATTTGTTGTTCTTGTTTTTCATCAACTGTTAATCCAGATGTTCTTTCTTTTTTTGATAATTCATTAATACGGAATAAAATATTTTGCATTTTGTTCACCTCTTGTTTTAAATTAAATTAGCAACTTACTAATTTATAGTTATTGTAACTTGTTTAGTTGTTTGTGTCAATACTATCTAAAAATAAGTTAAAAATTGACGAAAAATTATAACAATAATAGAATAAAGTGTATTGAATAATTAGTTTCACAATTATACATAAAACGCTAGGGGGATTATTATGAAATCAACATTTTTTGCTCAAAATAGAGAAAGACTAACGAAAACATTACCTGATGAATCCGTTACGATTTTATTTGCGGGACAAGCACCGCATATGTCAGCTGATGCACATTATAAATTTGTACCGAATCGTAATTTTTACTACTTAACGGGAATCGATGAACCAAATGTTATTTTTATGCTAAAAAAGTTTGGGAATAGTGTAGAAGAGACACTTTTTATTGAAAAATCAGATCCAGTAATGGAAAAATGGGTTGGGAAAACAGTTTCTAGCGAAGAAGCAGAGGGAATTTCAGGTATAAAGAAAGTTGTATATTTAGATAGCTTTGAAAAGACAATGTCAAATATACTTTTTACAGAAAATGCGAAGCATCTATATTTAGATATAGAACGTCGTGAGTGGAATGGTACGGAGACAAAAACATTAGCATTTGCTAAACATGTAAGAGAACAATACCCACACGTAACAATTGGTAATGTATATCCGAACATTTGTGAATTACGAGTATTTAAAACAGAGGAAGAAATTGAAATTATTAAAGAAGCGATTGCTATAACGCAAGACGGTATTTACAACGCACTTAAGCATGCAAAAGCAGGTATGATGGAGTATGAATTAGAAGCTCAATTTGATTTTACACTGAAATCATCTGGCATTAAGCACCATGCGTTCAATACAATTTTGGCAAGTGGTAAAAATGCTACAGTTCTTCATTATGAAGATAATGATGCACAAATTCAAAATGGTGATTTAGTATTGCTAGATTTAGGTGCTCAAAAAGACTACTATAACGCTGATATTAGTTATACATTCCCGGCAAATGGAACATTCTCTAGTCGTCAAAAACAAATTTATAATATTGTATTAAAGGCATTAAAAGAAACAACAGAGATTATTAAGCCAGGATTAAAGTTCGCTGCATTAAATGAGCATACAAAAAAGGTGCTGGCAGAAGAGTGTAAAGCAATTGGTTTAATTCAAGAAGATGAAGAGTTATCAAAATACTATTATCATGGTGTCAGCCATTTCCTTGGTTTAGATACACATGATGTAGGAACATATAAAGATAGAGTGTTAGAAGAAGGTATGGTTATAACAATTGAACCTGGTCTTTATATTGAGGAAGAGTCGATCGGTATTCGAATAGAAGATGATATTCTTGTAACGAAAGACGGGTATGAAAACTTATCAAAAGATATCATTAGAGAAGTTGAAGAAATTGAAGAATTTATGAGTGTAAATAATGAACATGTAAAAGGAAACCAAGCTGTAGTTAAATAATAAAAAAGTCATCACTAATTTATTTGAACTTTATCTCGAATCGTGGACAATTAAAAAATCCAGGATTCGGGATAGGGTTCTTTTTATCTTCGAAATACTAATCTTTAATTATTAATCCTAATAAAGTTGCAATCTGAACAGCTTGATATATTGATACTTTACATCCTTTTAAATCGTTCACTGAAACTGTAAGTGTATCAAAGTTAGAAGAACTAATATCTATCCCCTTCAGTGATGTCTGATCAAAATTAGCTTCGTCAAGACTACATAATTGGAATTCAACTTTTTTTAGTTTACAGTCAAAAAAATCTGCATTATTTAATGAAGTTTCATTAAATATAATTTTTTCTAGTTTAGAATTTCCAAATGCTGCTAAATCCAAAATTGAATTCTCAAATTTAACATTTCCTAAGCTAGATTCTGCAAAATTAACCCCGATTAATTTACTGTTTTTAAATTCGACTCTATGAACAGAAGAATTGCTTAAATTAACATTTGATAAATCGCAGTTTTCAAAACAAACATCTGTAATATCAATATTGCTAAAGTCTGTATTAGTGAATTTACAATTCTTTATCACTGCATCATACAATCGCACTCTATCTACAGATTCATTTTCGAAAGTGGAGTCTATAATTTCACACACTTCTAATGTTGGATCTTCTTCATAAAAAATATCTTGAAAATTCTTTGAAGATAACTCTGGTGAAATTTTTGGTCTATCAATTTTCATCGTATATCAATCCTCTTCTATTTGATATATTTGTGTAATTTGAGTCTATTGTCTTCTTGTAAGGAACATTAGTTCTTATTATACAAAAATGTAAGTTCTTTTGTGAAGAGCATTTTAGCTACATTTTTCTTATTTAATAATAGCAGTGTTATTGTTTCTTAAGAAATAACGTCAAAACAAATACGAGAACGGCTAGTATAGTCGCTACAAGGAAAATATTTTGTATTTCTAAAATATTCGCCTCTTGTAATGTCTCCGCTTTTAGTAATCTTCCAATTAGCTTACGTAAGATCTAATTACATCTCCTTATTTTCTTGAAAATCAACTTCTATAATGATTTTGAAAAAGAAAAAGGTGAAAGTGACATTAAAAAATGAATTATCTGCACCAGTATCTATTCATTGGCATGGATATCCTGTCCCAAATAACATGGATGGAATTCCAGGCGTGACACAAGATGCGGTTGAACCAGGAAAAAGTTTCACTTACGAATTTGAAGCGAACGTACAAGGAACGTACTGGTATCACTCGCATCAAGATTCTGTAAATCAATTAGATAGAGGTTTGTATGGAGCGCTCATTGTAGAAGATACAAAGGAAAAATATGATAAAGATTACACATTAATGTTGGATGAATGGGTTACAGATAAAGAAGAAATTAATAAGCAGTTAAAAGAAATGACAAAAGGGCAAATAGGTAATAAATCTAAAGGTAATGAAAATGGGGAAAAGAATGATGATATGGACATGGACAGTGATAGAAAAGACTCTAGTAATATGGCAGGAATGGACCATGGAAATATGAAGATGGAAGGTCATGATATGAGTATGTATGATTTATTCACAATCAATGGAAAAAGCGGTGATTTAGTAGCGCCATTAAAAGTGAATAAGGGAGATAAAGTTCGTCTTAGACTCGTCAATGCTGGTTATCTATCACATGATATACATGTTCATGGTCATGATATAAAAGTAATTGCGACAGATGGTCAGCCAATAAACGATCCAAAAGTTATAAAGGATAAAGTAATTTCAATCGCACCGGGTGAACGTTATGATATTGAATTTACTGCTAATAATCCTGGGAAGTGGTATGTTGAAAACCATTCAAAAAATAAAGGTGCAAAAGGAATGAAAGCTGTTATTGAGTATGATGGCAGCAAAGAGATGAAAGATAAAGCAGACGAAAAAGAAAAATTACCGAAAGTAGATATAATGAAATATGGTACTAAAAAATTAGGTAGTTTCACGTTAAATCAAGAGTATACTGCCACATATAATATGGACTTAAATACGCAAATGAATGGAAATGAAATGGTATATACAATTAACGGAAAGGTATTTCCAGATATTGACCCAATTCAAGTGAAAAAGGGTGATTTAGTAAAAGTGAAGTTGGTAAATCGTTCTAAAATGGATGATCACCCAATGCATTTACACGGGCACTTCTTCCAGGTGTTGAGTAAAGATGGAAAACCGATAAAAGGTTCTCCAATTGTAAAAGATACATTGAACTTAAAACCGGGTGAAGAATATGAAGTAGCCTTTGTAGCAGACAATCCGGGTGAGTGGATGTTCCACTGTCACGACCTACATCATGCTTCAGCAGGGATGGTAACGGAAGTGAACTATACAGATTATAAATCTGACTATGTTCCAAACCAAAACATTCCTAATAAGCCAGAATAATAGGAAGCAGTTATCCTATGGATAGCTGCTTATTCATTTTTGTTGCAAGTACTAATGTATATGTTGATTATGCCGAGGTGAAGGTGAGGGAGTATGATCTGGGAATGTCGCGAATACGGCAACGATAATTACTACACTAATTGAAAGTAATAACAAAAAACGCCGTCGGATAAAAGTAGAAAAGTTCTCTGATAACAATTGAATTATACATGACATAGTAATCGTTATAGTAAGTAAGAGACTAATGAACAGTATACTATGAGCTTGTTGAGCATTTAACATTTCTGTAATCATTGCTCCCATCATACTTGCCATTAATCCAGAGAACATTCCTTCTAAAGCAGTATATAGGTGAAAACGTAGACCGATTAAAAAACCGATAAAACCACTAATTAAAATAGCAAGCAAAGTAGAATATAGTAATTCCCCCTTAAAGAGAATGCCTAAATAAAAACCAATACTTAAACCGATACTCATACTAAAAGACATAATAAATACCATATACTCCATTAGGGTACTCTTACGTTTAGAGATATTGGATGCAATAAGAATTGAGGTACAGCAAAGTGTTAAGGTAGTTAACGTATAAGCAAACATTATGATACCTCCTTGTCCTATCGTTCATTTCATCATATGTTTATATGGAGAGTACTTATGCTTATTAATATCTGCATATTATCTGCACAATTTCATAGATGTAAGCAAAGGAACGCTTGATTTTTTAGGGCGTCTTTTTTAATTGTAAGCATGTGAAAGAAATTGTTATATTATGAGTTTCTATTGTGAAGCCATAAAGAATAAGCGTATAATATTATAGGTCTCACATTTGCGAGACAAACCGCGAATGATAAATAAGATTGTTGTTTTATCATCGCTTCTAAACATATATACAATGAAAGTAACACTGGAATACAGATAGGGAGTTATAAAATGAAATTAATTATTGCCGAGAAACCAGATCAAGGTTTGGCTCTTGTTTCACAATTTAAATATCGCCGGAAAGATGGGTATTTAGAAGTAGAAGCGAATGAGTTATTTCCAAATGGAGCGTACTGTACATGGGCAATTGGTCATTTGACGCAGTTATGTAATCCAGAGCATTATCACGCAGAGTGGAAAAAATGGTCACTTAATACGTTACCGATGATTCCAGAGCGTTTTCAATTTGAAGTAACAAAGTCAAAGTATAAGCAATTTAACGTTGTGAAACAGCTGTTACATAATCCACAGGTAACAGAAATTATTCACGCAGGCGATGCTGGGCGTGAAGGGGAACTGATCGTACGAAATATTATTAATCTTTGTAACGTGCAAAAGCCGATGAAGCGTCTATGGATTTCGTCTTTAACGAAGCAAGCTATTTACCAAGGATTTAAAAATCTACTTGATGAATCAGATACAATTAATACGTATTACGAAGCATATACAAGATCTTGCGCTGACTGGGTTGTTGGTATGAATGCATCACGTGTCTTTAGTATTTTGCTAAAGAAAAAAGGAATGAATGATGTATTTTCTGCTGGTCGTGTCCAGACACCAACGTTAGCATTGATTGTAAAGCGAGAGAAAGAAATTGAAAACTTTAAGTCAGAGCCGTTTTGGGAAGTGTTCGCAACCTTTAATATAGAAGGAAAGAAATATGACGGGAAATGGGAAAAGGATAATGAATCCCGCTTAAAAGACCCTGATATGGCGAATAAAATTGCGGCATTTTGCCAAGGGAAACCGGCTGTTGTGAAGGAAATGAAAACGGAGCGTAAAGAGTTTCAGCCGCCGCTTTTATTTAACTTATCAGCACTGCAAGCGACAGCGAATAAAGCCTTTAAATTTTCACCGAAAAAAACGCTTGATATAACGCAAGCACTATATCAAAAAGGGATTGTTTCTTATCCACGTTCAGATTCTAACTATGTTACTCAAGGAGAAGCAGCGACGTTCCCTGATATTTTACAGAAGTTAAGTCAGTTTGATGAATATAAAGGTGTATTACCGGCTCCGGTTGAATCCATTATGAACAATAAGCGTTATGTGAATGAAAAGAAAGTTACAGATCACTACGCGATCATACCGACAGAGCAAGTTACAAATCCAAGCAAACTATCAGGTGATGAAAAGAAAATTTACGATATGATCGTAAGAAGACTAATTGCGGCGCATTATGAAGTAGCGATTTTTGACTATACAACGATTACAACTCTTGTAGATGAACGTGCTGAATTCATTTCAAAAGGAAAACAGCAAATTCAAGAAGGTTGGCGTAAAGTTATTTTCCAAGATGATAAAGATGACGAAACCATTCTTCCAATTGTTGCTGAAGGCGAAGAAGGAAAAGTTGTAAAGGTGAAAGTGAAAGAAGGAAAAACACAGCCGCCGAAGCGTTATACAGAAGGACAACTTATTACGTTAATGAAAACAGCTGGTAAGTATTTAGAGAATGAAGAGCTTGAGAAAGTATTAAAGAAAACAGAAGGTTTAGGTACTGAGGCAACTCGTGCAGGTATTATTACGATGCTGAAAGACCGTAAATATATAGATGTGCAGAAAAACCAAGTGTATGCGACTGATAAAGGAAAAGTATTAATTACAGCAATCGGTGATAAAATACTCGCTTCACCAGAAATGACTGCAAAATGGGAGCAACGCCTTGCGGAAATCGGGGAAGGTACAGCTTCACCAGCTACATTTATGGAACAGACGAAAAAGCTATCAGCCAAAATTATTGAAGACGCAGTTGAAATGTCTGAGAAATGGGATTTCACTGGATTACATGTTGAATCGATTGAACGAAAAGGATCGAAATTTACAACAGGTAAAAAGGTTGGTAACTGTAAAAAATGTGATGGCGATGTAATTGATAAGTCAACGTTTTATGGTTGTTCTAACTATAATACAACGCAATGTGATTTCACCATTTCAAAGAAGATATTAAGTAAAACAATTTCGCAAAAGAATATGACAAAGCTCTTAAAAGATGAAAAGACTGATTTAATTAAAGGCTTTAAAAAGGGCGAGAAAACGTTTGATGCGAAATTAGAGTGGAAAGATAATAAGATTAATTTTGTATTTGAGAATTAATTTGTTAAAAGAGCATGACTGAAGTGACCCCTAAAAGTTAGACACGGTTATTTCATTAGGCAGCTTGATAAAAG